>URFI01000136.1 GCA_900547085.1 uncultured Prevotella sp. | reverse complement strand
ATCTCGCTACTTTCGTTTGAGAAGGTTTTTTGGCGTTCGCCATATATGTTGTAACTACGTGAACGGTAATATTCATGTCCCAACATCGCCTCAACCTCATGTGCGCCATACTGGTGATGCCAGTTGAGCAATTGTTGGTAGTTGTAGCTCCATGTTCTATTGTGTGAACGTTGTACGGCACCCTTTTGAGCAGCATAGTGACCCAGCCAGGGGTTATGCGTGGTGATGCCTCTGTATTCATCCACGAAAACACTGTTGGTTGTGGTGAACTTGAAATCTTTGAGGAAGCGTATTTCAGCAGTACCAATCGCACTGAATGAGTTGCCCTCTTCGCCGTTTTGATTCAGCAAGTTGTCTGAAAGACCGTTTGCGTTGGGCAAGAAAGCTCTTGGTATGCCTAATGTTTGACCGTCACCGTAGTCGTATGCGGGGATTCCTCCATTAGCGAAGGTCATGATATTGCCATTCTCATCACGAAGATAGAGCGGGTAGATAGGAGCGATGGTAGCCATGGCGAATACGTTATCAGGCGCACCGCTGCTACCTCCGTCTCTCAACGAGTTGCTCTTGTAGTGCGAGTAACTGAAGTTTCCACCGAGCTTCAACCAAGGTTTAATTTGATAATCTGCTTTCATACGTCCAGAGAAACGGGTGTAATCAGAGTTGGGAGAGATACCATCATATTTAAGATAGTTTGCCGAACCAAAGAAGGTAGATTTATCCGTACTGCCGTTTGCAGTTAAATTGTATTCCTGACGCATGCTGCTTTTATAGATGGCATCCAACCAGTTGTCTGGATAAAGCATGTATTTGGTACCGTTAGGAGCCGTGATTACGTTGCCCAACGTAGCGTTAGGGTTCAATTTTCCGTTCTTACCAATCAAATATTCATTGGCGGGAACGTTATAAACATTATATCCAAGACCAAAGCTGGTGTTCGAGGTTAAGTTCTCGTTGGCAAATCTATACGCTTCCAAAGGAGAGGATTCGCGTTTGTCAATGGCATAGTTGTACAAGCCTTTGTACCACATTTCGTAATATGCGGCAGGGTGGTTGATATACTTATAGTCGGGCAACATTCGACTGTTTGCACCCCATTTGGCATCAAATGTGACGGAGGCGTGGTCTTTGCGCCCGTTCTTGGTGGTGATGATAATCACACCGTTGGCACCACGTGCACCGTACAATGCAGCTGATGCAGCGTCTTTCAGCACCGTTTCACTTTCGATATCGGCGGGGTTGAGAGAGTTCATGTCGCCGTCAAATGGCACACCGTCGAGAATAATTAATGGTGCGTTGCCCGAGTTGATGGAGCTGATACCCCTGATGCGGATAGCAGGAGAAGATCCTCCAGGCTGTCCTGACTGCCGGGTCATCTGTACACCAGATACCTTTCCACGCAATGCGTCTACAGGGTTGGTTACTTGTACCTTAGAAATTTCATCTTCTTTCAGTACGCCTGCCGAACCGGTAAAGGCTGATTTCTTTGCAGTACCATAGGCTACAACAATCACTTCGTCAATGCTCTTTTGCACAGGTTCCATCACTATCCGCATGTTGTTTTTGGCCGTAACGTCCAGCGGCTCCATGCCTACATAGGTAATGCGCAGTGTTCGTTTTCCTTGTGGCAAAGTTAGCTTAAACTTACCGTCAATGTCCGAGATAGCTCCTGTGCCAGAACCAACAACTTGAATGGTAGCTCCCACGACGGGTTGTCCATCCTCTTTTGAAATAATGGTTCCTGACACATCAGTTTGTGCAAATGCAGTTCCTATCATGAAGAGAAGGAACGACATCATCAAGAATAATCGTCTTTTCATATTTATTGAATTAGGTTAGTAATATAGTCTTGTTCACTCGTGCTGCTCACGTACCCGCATACTTACCCTTGTCAGTTGCCAATAGTGGTTTGCATTCGCACTTTTCAAGGGCTGGTGGCGGTTAGGTTGTAGATTGTAGTAGGTTGTTAACGGCTACAAATTTATCAATTCTCGCCAAAAGAAACAAAAAAACAAGGAAAAAAATCACGCAACATGTGCCATGTTGTTTTCGGCAGTCGAGCAATTCATCAATGAAAATTGTTATAATGGGACACCTTTATTTTTATTTGGTGCGCATTGGTGACGATATGATATTCTTCTTTCTATTTTCAATGCAATGCGTAAATACGTAATTTTCAAAAAAAGTTGTAGGATGATGTTCATTCTGTGCTTCAATGTGAGGCAACGATGGCAAAACATGCTCTTTTATGTGACATGATGTTGTGGGGAAGAAAATCTCTCGCCATGCCGTCGCTTCCTCTGGGTGCGTCTTCTTGGGTGGATGGTCAGCTCGCTGTATGTGTGGGTGAAATGGTGGGCACGTTAAATGTTTTCTACAGAATCCATGGCCGATTCATCTTTATTTCCTATTTTTGCAAGGTACAATTAAATATATAAGGTATGGAAATCATAGCATTACTGGTGTTTATAGTCATTGCCCTCTTGGGCTGGGGGTGTGGTGTGCTGCACGACAAATGGTTCAACTACTGCCCAACAGCCGATGAGGAGGGTGCTTTTAACAGTGCCGCACACGCCTCGGATGGCGAATTGAGCCTAAAAGATATTTTGAAGACCAACAGCATTAAAGGCTTTCAGGCCATCTAATGGTTTGCCTTGTCGGCAAGGTCAATTTCTGCTGTTGTTTGTCGTTGTAATACATTGATAATAAATGCGTTAATTATTCGTTTTCAATAGCATTGACTTTGGGCGTTAAACTCAATGACTTTGAACGCCAAACTCAATGCGTTTGTGGGGCAAAGGCATTGAGTTTGTAAACGCGGCTGTTGCCTATTGGATTCCAGTAGGTAGTGAGGTCTTTCTGAATAGGGTTTCCCCTACCGTCTTTTCGGGAAAATCCTCACCGCATGACGGTTTTGTTTGTTATCTTTGTAGTGCTGGAAAACGGGCCTGAAGATATTATTTGGGTCGTGTCCTGGCGTTAAGCTGAGGTCTGTCAGGCGTGCTTGACAGACGAAAATTCGGATTTATAAATACAAGAAACATGAGAAGAGGTTTGGTTACAGCTGTTTGTGCTACAGTGCTGTTGAGTAGCTGCGGCACTTATACGGGTAGCGGTGCTTATACGGGCAGCACCCTTGGATCTATATTGGGAAGTGCTATTGGTGGCATTAGTAATGGTGCTCGTGGCAGTGATATCGGCACAATTGTCGGTATGGCGGGTGGTGCCATCGTGGGTGGTGCCATTGGTGCGAATGCCGACAAGAAGCGTCAAGCCGACCTGGATCAATGCCAACGCGACAAAGAGGAACGTGCTTATCAACGCAAGCAGCGCCGACAGCGACAAAATGAACAGCGCGACGACCGCAGCTCTAATTATGAGCAGCAGGGTAAGGCGAACAGCGGCTTCGATGAAACGAATAGTGGTGACGACCGTTTGTACGATTTCGAAGGCAGTGATTACACGGGTGATTACAGTGCTCAGCAGCCAACTACCCATCTACCCGAGTCGTCCAGCGTGGAAAAATTGGCGAAGGGACTCAGTTATACCCCGGCCATCGAGATTCGTAACGCTCGTTTTGTAGACGACAATCAAGACAATGTCATTTCACGTGGTGAAATCTGTAAAGTGATTTTTGAAGTGTACAATCGTGGCACTGAGACCTTGTACGACATCCAACCCACGGTGGTAGAGATGTCCGGCAATAAGCATCTGTCTATTTCACCCAGTCTGCATGTGGAGAAAATCGAACCTGGTGCAGGCATTCGGTATACGGCTGTGGTTCGTGCCAACAATAAGTTGAGGGCGGGAACGGTCAAGATTTGTGCGTCTGTCGTGCAAGGCAACAAAGCCATTTCGAAGGTTTGCGAGTTTAATATTCCGACAAAGAAATAATCGATAGCCAGTCATCTATGGCGCCATTGCTGCTCTCTTCCAGTTAGACAACATACTTAAATTAGCCCGATGCGGGCCCCATAGCTCTTTCATTTAAAAATGATATATTTTGTTGTTGTATACAGCGTAGAAGAAATCAACAACGAAATAAACAGAAAACACGAAAATTTGCGAGTGATATAAATAAGCCAAAGAACGTAAACGTTCAGACGAAAAGAACGAAATGAAATGCGTTGTTCTCTATATTCGACTTTTCGTCAAAAGTGAAATGCTGTAACTATGTTTTTCGTTATTTTAGATAGAACGGGACGTTCTTTCGTGAAATGTCTTTTGTGGCAACGTTTTTTAGATTCTTTCGTGTCTTTCGTTGTTAAAAAACGAGATGTCACGATGTGTGGCTGCTGGTACGTAAGATGTCATATTCATTTCATTGGTAAATTTGAGAGAGAAGTAACCAAAGAATGAAAAGATTATAGCAGCAAAGGTTATAGTTAAATGAAAGAGCCGTGATGTGGGCCAAGTAAATGCTGGGCAACAATTGTTGTTCGGCATTTTTAATGAGGGTAGGAAACCGCACTAACGGCCTCGTTTGTGATGAAAGTGATAACCAATGCCCAACATGAGGTGATTGGGTGTTTTGAAGTCGTATAAGCTATAACCGATGTTGAGGAAAACAGAATGCGCTACATCTACCTTCAAAGCCAGTGTTTGATACCATCCTTTCAGTTCAGCATGTGCGTTGATGATGTTCTTTCCAATGCCCGCATCGATGGTGAAATAAGGCATCACAAATTCAGCTCTGGCAGAAAATCCGAGAGACATTTGTCGGATGGCGGGCGGACTCACGACATGATCCAGGTCGTTGTGCGATTCGCCAATGCCCACAAGGTGATCTTCTATGTACAGGTTCGAGCTGCTGTCGTACACGCCATCCAGTGAAATGCCGGCATTGAACCAGTAGTTCAGGTTGTAGAGCGGTGTGAAGTTGAAACCTATCACACCGTATCTGTCAGGCAAAGCCACGGGATTGCCATCTAAATAGATCCCCTGTTTGCGCCAGGCGCCATAAACCAAGAGGTCGTAGCTGATGTGCTTGTTGAACGGCGGAATGGCTCTTTTCGGAATCAGCTTGTCATTTTCACGATTCAGGTAGTAGGCCAGACTGACGCGTCCGCCTATAATGTTGAGCCCAGCATTGGGTATTGAGGTGTTACCATTGGAGTAGTGGGAAAGCGAAATGCCTGCGTTTAAGTCCAGATGGTTGGAGAGCCGCCACCTCAGATAGAAGTCGGCGTCGATATAGGCTGTTACCTTCGATCCGATGACCTTATTCTGTGGGTTGGTTTCCTGATTGTAAGGATGCCAGTTGAAGGCAAGCCCCAGGTTCCATTCATAATTGAGCGACAGGCTGGAAGTGAATCTTTTGATGGGCGCACCCTGAAAGATAAAAGCCGACAACGGGTTCCCCAATTGTGGATTCAGGTTGTGGTAAGCCACACCAATGCCTTGGTAAGCATCCTTGTACGTCTGTGCTTGCACACTGGTCTGTGGCATCTGAAAGGCATATTTCAGGCGAGTGGTGAAGGCGTGGTTCATGGTTCGTCGCTTTGAGGTACGGGTTGGTGTGCAAAATGGTTGATGGAACAACGTCCCATTCCAGTCGATGAATGGTCTTCTGCTGCACTTGCAAGGTGTCAGCATTCTCTGCACGAACACTGTTGGCAAAAAGAGCAATCCATAGAATGCTCAATGAAAGCCTTGTACCTGTCTGAAAAATGAGTTTCATGATGCGATGATGATTACAGCAACAAAAATAATGAAAATGATTGGTTGTGGCAATAGAATGGAATTAAAAATCAATCTGCCGTAGTCACTGCCGACATAAATGGAGGGTAGGGCGGTAGTAGCTTTGCTGATAGCTTTGTGTGGCGTGTTAAATAATGCTAACTAAGAGCATAATAAGCGAAAAATAGTTGGAGGATATGCCTTTTGATGCATATATTTGTGATATCAAAATAATATCAATAATCAACAAAATTATGGAAAACAAAGAGTTTACTTTTAAGGGAATGAAGGTCAACGGATTCGTCATGTTGTTCGTGTTTTTAGCCATTTTCGCCTTGGGCGTGTTCCTTATTTCGGCTGGTGTCGACTCTTCGGATGGGCTCATCGGGGCAGGTGTGAGCCTTTGTGTCATAGACTTGATCTTGTTGATGGGCTTTGTTCAGGTAGAACCCAATGAAGCTCGGGTGATGATGTTCTTCGGAAAGTATCGCGGAACCTTCTCGGAAGTGGGCTTTTATTGGGTCAATCCATTTATCAGTACGAAGAAATTGTCTCTTCGTGCCAGGAACTTAAACGCCGAACCCATCAAGGTGAACGATAAAATTGGCAACCCTGTGATGATTGGGTTGGTGCTGGTTTGGAAGCTGAAGGATACATATAAAGCTATGTTTGAAATCGATTCGCAGACCATGGCGCAAGGTCTTGGAATCTCAGTGGGTAAGGATGTGAGCAGCATCATGCGGGCATTCGAGAACTTTGTGATGATACAGAGC
>URFI01000135.1 GCA_900547085.1 uncultured Prevotella sp. | reverse complement strand
TGGTGTGCGCATATTCATCGTAAATCTTGATGATGAGCCGTGCCAGATTATCATTTTCATCCAGTGCACTCTCCAATTCTTTTCGGATAAAAGGTAGTTGAAAATCAAGATAATAAGCGTGGCTGGCACTTAGGTATTTGATCAAGGTAGGTATACACAATCGCTCTACATCCTCGGTGTCACGATACCCATTAATGGTGAGGTTGACGATGGCCAAAAAAGTATAGGTGTCCACGTGTTCATCTTCACAAACCTCACGAACGGTTTTATCACCAAAACCAAGGCTAATGCCAAACGACCCAAGACTTTGCAATATGCTATAATTGTCTCCGATGATAGAAATGAGCTTATCATCAGCCTCATACATCTTATGAACTTTCATTGTATTACCCTCATGATTATGTATCAGTTTGCAAAAATATAAATTATTTGCGAATGACACAATCATAATATTTAGGTATTTGATTGATGAATGCAAGAAAGAAGTACCTATTTCAGGGTTGTTTCATACCTAAATATAATGAGCCATTCTGTCACCAATCTCCTTCATCAAAATGAAGCAGCAAGAAGAATTTAAGACCAACGGAGGAAAGAAACAGTTATATGAAGCAACATTTGTTCAAGACACTCAAAGTAAAAGGTGTGCGCCAAGTCTTGACATGTTCAAGGTTTAGCGTACACCTTTCCATGGGTGCAATCATTATTTTAAAATCAGCCAGCAGCGTGAAAGATTAGGGTTGATGTTGCTCTCTCAACAAATCATTCACGGTTTTTACTGGGTTGAATGTGGACAATGGAACCTCTACAAATACCGTATTCCAGTTACTCATGGCTCCATTCCACAATCCAGGTAACTCTAATGCTTTCAACTCTTTACCATCTTTACTTTTAGTAGAGATGAAACCCGTTTCCTTGTCTACGAAATCGGGCAAGTTGAATGGCTTTCCCTGATAATCTTTCAAAGCACAAACCAGGTCTACCGGATTGAAATGCGTTCCCTCATTGAACATCTTAACGTATTCCTCATTGTTCTTGTCTATCTGACTGGACTCAAGGATTTGCGGACTGGTTGCGCCGTCTTTACTATAAATAATGAAAGGACCTCCGCCGGGTTCACCAATATTTCTGACCATCCCACACACACGCAGAGGCCGGTTAAGTTTTCCACGAAGATATGGGAAGAGCACCTCATCTTCCATGTGTTTTAATTTCTCATTGCGGCACATCAGGTCACGTTGTACAAATCGTATGATTTCCTCCAACTCCTCATGTGAGAATTTTCCGCTTTCCAACAGGCGCAAGTATTTGAAACATTTTTCCTGTAGCTCAATCAACACGCCACCAATCACTTGCTTGTAGGTAACGGTATCGGTCTTCAAGCGGTCAGGAACCACGTTGTCGATGTTTTTAATGAAAACAACATCAGCATCAATGTCATTGAGGTTTTCGATTAAGGCACCATGACCTCCCGGCCTAAAGAGCAGAGTTCCGTCTTCATTTCTGAATGGCGTATTATCCATGTTCGCTGCGATGGTGTCGGTGCTGGGCTTTTGTTCGGAGAACGACACATGGAATTGTACCTTGTATCGCTTTGTGAATCTATCAACAACCTTTTCAACCCGCTGCTTGAACAGCTCCAAATGCTGGTGTGATACCGTAAAATGAATGTAAGAGTCGCCATGGCAGCTGGCATACAAGGCAGCTTCTACCAAATGTTCTTCCATGGGTGTACGTGGCGCATCGTCATAATCGTGGAACAACAACAGCCCCTTGGGCAGGTTGCCATAGTTGAGTCCTTTCGGCTCCAAAAGGTTCTCCACCACTGTTTTATATTGACCTTGGGCGATAAGCTTAGCCGCTTTTACACCTTCGTTTTGTTCGCATACCTCTGTGAGTTCTTCGTAAAAAGCAAATTTCTTGAGGTTAGTGAAGAACTCTTTTTCGAAATCTGTCGTTGGAACCGTATAGTCGGCATGCAAAAACGCATAGAGATTTTTGAACATACGGCTGGCAGCACCCGAAGCAGGTACAAACTTTACGATGCGATGGTCGCCCTGTTTGTACTGATTCCACAACTCTACATAATGCTTTTTCATTACTTCGTCCAGCAAAACAATACCATACTCAACACTGGCTGGCGCCTTGATTGGAAGAAATGGGAAGCCGTTTTTAATGTCTTCCAACTGCTGATTGATTTGTTCTTCTGTAATACCTTTTGGAGAAATTTGTTGAAGATCTTGTTGTGTCATATTGAGTTCTTTATAAATTAGCGAAAGGATATAAGTATAAGTTTGCGTATTTGATACAAAGATAGTTACTTTTCATGAAATACACATTAGTTTACAATAAAAACATTATCTTTGCATGTATACTTTAAGGCAAATAGATGGATACAAAGTTTGAATTCCTTGCGTCGGAAAAATCTGAATACATAGCCATATTCAAACGCATCAAAGAAGCAATTGGCGATTCTTTTCAGGAAAACGATGAAGCAAACATCAAATCGCATTTGAAGACATCTCTGGAGAATGGCCTCATCACAAGAGATGCCTTTGGGTTGAACCCAGTGTTAAACTCGATGCAGACAGCAGAAATTGCCGTCAACGAGATTGGCCTGAAAAGGGATGGCGTGGTTGCTATCTTGCTGTACCAAAGTGTGGTCAACGGTTACTTGGACATTGATGACGTTAGCACCAAATATGGTGAGGTACTAGCACATATCATTCATGGTCTGGTAAGAATTAATGCACTGTATAGCAAGAATCCTGTGGTTGAAAGTGAGAATTTCAGGAATCTGCTGCTCACCTTTGCTGAGGACATGCGTGTTATCTTGATTATGATTGCTGATCGCGTGAACTTGATGCGCCATATCAGGGATGCTGAAAACGTGGAGGCAAAGCGACAGGTGAGTGAGGAGGCAAGCTATTTGTATGCTCCCTTAGCCCATAAATTGGGGCTTTATCAACTGAAGAGCGAGCTGGAAGACCTGAGTTTGAAATACCTTGAGCATGATGCTTATTACATGATTAAGGATAAGCTCAATGCAACGAAAAAGGCTCGTGACAGTTATATTGCGAGCTTCATCAATCCTATTCAGCAGAAGTTGGAAGATGCGGGCTTGAAATTTCAGATGAAGGGACGCACCAAGAGCATCCATTCTATATGGCAAAAGATGAAGAAGCAGAAATGTAACTTCGAAGGTATCTATGATCTCTTTGCCATACGTATTATCTTGGATGCGCCTTTGGAGAAAGAAAAGATGCAATGTTGGCAGGTCTACTCCATCATCACGGACATGTATCAGCTCAACCCAAAGCGATTGCGCGACTGGCTCTCGGTTCCAAAATCCAATGGATATGAGAGTTTGCACATCACCGTTTTAGGACCAGAGAACAAATGGGTTGAGGTACAGATACGTACTGAACGAATGGACGAGATTGCAGAGCGGGGCTTGGCTGCGCATTGGCGATATAAAGGCATCAAGAGTCAGGGCAACATCGACGAATGGTTGGCCAGCATAAGAACAGCCTTGGAAGCGGGTGACGACTTACAAGTAATGGATCAGTTCAAACTGGATCTATACGAAGACGAGGTATATGTGTTCACGCCAAAAGGTGAAATCAAGAAGTTCCCCAGTGGGGCTACGGTCTTGGACTTTGCCTATTACATTCACTCTGACGTAGGTAGCAAATGTGTTGGCGCGCGCATCAACAACAAGAATGTTCCTATTAGGGAACAATTGAAATCGGGTGACACGGTTGAGATATTGACGCAAAGCAACCAAAAACCAAACCAGAGTTGGCTGAAAATCGTCAAGACCAGCAAGGCAAAAGCCAAAATACGCCTGGCATTGAAAGAAACTCAGGTGAAAGATGGTCTTTATGCCAAGGAATTACTGGAGCGTCGATTCAAGAACAAGAAGGTGGAACTGGACGAAACCATCATGAACCACCTGGTGAAGAAGATGGGATACAAGGAGATATCAGACTTTTACAAGCAAATAGCTGATGAGAAACTTGATCCTAACGACATCATTGACAGGTATGTAGAACTGCGCGACAAAGAATTGAACGTTAACACTCTGAAGGCAGTTCAACGTGCAGATGAGTTCAGTTTGGAGCATCCTGACGGACAAATGACCAGTCAATCTGACGTGTTGGTCATTGACAAGAACCTGAAGGGCATCGATTACACGTTGGCTCAGTGCTGTCATCCTATCTATGGTGACGACGTCTTTGGGTTTGTAACGGTCAGTGGCGGCATCAAAATACATAGGAAAGATTGTCCCAACGCACCGGAGATGAGGAAGAGATTCGGGTATCGAATGGTGAAAGCCAGATGGAGCGGACAAAATGGGGCATTGTATACCATCGTACTGCGCATCATAGGGAATGACGATATCGGAATAGTGAACAACATTACCAGCATTCTCTCTAAAGAAGAGAGGATAGTGATGCGTTCCATCAATATCGATTCAAACGACGGATTGTTCAGTGGTAATCTTTCTGTTCAATTGGATGATGTGACGAAGCTGGATGCTTTGATCAAGAAATTACAAACGGTGAAAGGAGTAAAACAAGTGACCAGACTGTAAATAAAGAATCTTTTTGCCCTCTCTTTTCATCTAGATACCAGCTAAGTATAATGATAAAAATCAATATATTCGCATTGTCTTAGGCAGCAATTATGAAGCAAGTATTTAAGTTGGCGTTGCCATCCATCATCTCAAACATCACCGTTCCCCTATTAGGTATCATCGACCTGACCATTGTGGGACACATGGGTGATGTGATTTATATTGGAGCCATCGCCATTGGCACCATGATTTTCAATGTGCTGTATTGGCTCTTTGGATTCTTGCGGATGGGTACCAGCGGCATGACATCTCAAGCATTAGGAAAACGTGATTTGACCGAAGCCATGAGATTGTTGGTTCGTTCGTTAACCATCAGTACGGCCATTGCTGCGACTTTCATCGTCTTCCAACTTCCAATTCGTTGGATGGCACTGTCCATCATGCAGCCCACAGAACAAATTGCGGAACAGGCAGCGATTTATTTTTCCATTTGCATTTGGGGCGCACCAGCCATGTTGGGGCTATACGGATTGACGGGATGGTTTATAGGCATGCAAAATACGCGAATTCCCATGTTGGTATCCATCTTTCAAAACATCGTGAATATCGTTGCAAGCGTGACCTTTGTATTTGGATTTGGCATGAAAATCCAAGGTGTAGCGTTGGGAACGTTGACGGCACAGTGGACCGGTTTCCTACTTGCCTTGTACTGTTGGAAGCGGTATTATGGCAGGTTGGCTGAATATAATTGGAAAGACGACTTGTTTAAGCGAAGCACAATGGTTCGATTCTTTGCCGTCAACCGGGATATTTTCATACGAACGCTTTTCCTGGTTGGTGTTAATTTCTTTTTCATTTCAGCCGGATCGAGGCAAGGGGCCATCATCCTGTCTGTCAATACGCTCTTAATGACCTTGTTCACCCTTTTCTCTTACGTCATGGATGGATTTGCTTACGCCGGAGAAGCCCTTAGTGGAAAGTATTATAGTGCAGCGAATAAGCTGGCCTTTGACAGGGTCTACAACAGCTTGTTCGCATGGGGAGCCATCATGGCTGTGGTGTTCACGCTGGTCTATGCGGTTGGAGGCAATGGCTTTCTGATGCTGTTGACCAACGAAGCTGTTGTCGTGCAATCTGCCGAAGCATATTTCTGGTGGGCCGTGATGATTCCTATTGTCAGCGTATCGGCCTTTGTCTATGACGGTATTTTTATTGGACTTACGGCCACGAGGGGCATGCTGGTATCTTCAGTGGTATCAGCTCTTGTCTTCTTCGTGTTGTACCTTGCCCTGCAAAGCTACTGGGGTAATCACGCTCTATGGCTGGCTTTCATTGTCTATTTAGGCTTGAGAGGAGGCATACAATGGTTGTTGTATCGAAGAATGCATCTCAATTGGGTGCAAAAATAAAATGTCGTCAACGTTTTGAGATGCATGCCAAATCAATTATCTTTGCAATATGGAATTCATATACTTAGCCATAGGCCTCGTCGTTGGAGCAATCGTTGTCTTTTTCTTGTTAAACGGAAAGCTGAAAAAACTGGAGACCAGCAACGTTTTGTCGAATCAACAATTGGCGCACGAACAAGAACTTGGCACACAATTGCAAGCAGAACGTGACCGACTTCAGCGTGAGCAAGCAGAACAACAGCAGCAGTTAATAGCAATCAAGCTCGAACTGGAGCGAGTAACCACGCAGTTGGAATCAGAACAAGCATCGCATTCGAAAGAGACAGAAATGCGCCGCGAGCAATTTGAACAACAACTGAAGACCGTTCAAGAGCAATTCTCAAATTTAGCAACACGCATCTTAGAACAGACTTCGGAAAGGCTGAAGACAACCAATAACGAATCGATGGAGCATCTAACGAAACCACTTAAGATGAACATCGAACAATTGCAACAAGCCATTCAGCACACAAATTCAGAAACATCTAAGAATACTGCCTCGCTATCACAACAACTCAGAGAAATGAGTTTGCAAACACAGAAGATTGAAT
>URFI01000134.1 GCA_900547085.1 uncultured Prevotella sp. | reverse complement strand
CTAAAGTTGGATGCTTACAGTATATGCTATAAAATGTCAAAATTATTCGTATTTCTTTGGAGGTTATCATTTTTTTTTCTTACTTTGTCTGTTCAAATAGGAAACAAAAACATTATAATTGATTAAATTTAAGGTAAATGAAAAAATTAGGATTACTTATTACCGCAGCTGCCATGGCAGCATCTGTTTCAGCACAGACTGTAACAGAAAGCAAGACATTTGACAACTTTTATATTGGTATTAACGGTGGAGTTGCAACGGGAAACAGTTGGATGAAGAACTTGAATCCCAATGCGGGTCTTCGTATTGGTCGCAATTTTACTCCAGTTTTTGGTATGGCTGCAGAGAGCAATGCTTACTTCTCTAACAAGCCTCTCGCATCAACAGGCACGGCTGTACGCGCGCTCAACACCAGCTTGTTGGGTACTGTAAACCTCAGTAATTGGTTCGGTGGATATACTGGTGAGCCTCGTTCGTTCGAGTTGGTTGGTTTGTATGGATTCGGTTGGGGCCACTTGTTTGGTAACACTGACGCTTACAAGAAGATGAATCATGACAACCTCACCTCCAAAGCAGCCGTTGATTTCGTGTTCAACTTGGGCACTGATAAGGCATGGCAGTTCTATGTAGAACCAGCAATTGTATGGGCTTTGAACGGTGATGGTACACAACCCATTGAGTACAACATCAACAAGTCAGCAGTACAGTTGAACGCTGGTTTCGTTTACAAGTTCAAAAACTCTAACGGAACGAACAACTTCACCATCGCACAGCTTCGCGATCAGGCTGAAATTGATGGTTTGAATGCACAAATTAACAGTCTTCGCAGCGACTTGAATGGTAAAGACGCACAACTTTCTAACAAGGATCGTCAGATTTCTGATCTTCAGAAAGCCCTGAATGAGTGCAAAAACAAGAAGCCAGTATACGTGAAGCCAGCCACGGCAACCAACCTGCAACCAACGGTTCTCTTCCGTGTTGGCCAGAGCGTTGTAGACCGTTCTCAGATGCCAAACGTTGAGATGATTGCCAAATATATGAAGAATCATAAGGATTCTAAGATCACCATCAAGGGTTATGCTTCACCGGAAGGTCCTGCAGAGCTGAACCAACGTCTGTCAGAGAATCGTGCTAAGAATGTCAAGAACTTGCTCGTTGACAAGTATAAGATTGCTCCTAACCGCTTGACAGTTGTTGGTATGGGTGTGACAGACAAGCTGTTCAAGGAATATGACTTCAACCGTGTGGCTACTTTCAATGACGATACAAGCGTTGAATAAGCAACCATAAGATTAAAATATCATCAAATCCCGATGTTCATCCATTGAGCATCGGGATTTTTTAGTGCCCTGCCAACAGCCCGCATGCTACCTGTTTTTATCAATGGGAAGGATGAGAAATGCCATCATTAACAGCGAATAAGTAACGAAAACTACTTTTTTCGCCTTCAAAGTAGATTATTTTGCGGATGATAAAATATTCGTACATCCAATGGGGTTATATTCTATAGTAACCCCAATTTCGCGCCAAAGCCTAATGTCTTTGCAAAACATATACATCAATAACAACATGAAAACGAATCTTTTAAGTAAGGTTGGACGCTATCCCTTCCTGTCAGAACCCTTCCATTGCGACTTCTCTCAGCGGCTGTTCATTGGCCGTTTGGGAAATATTCTGCTCAATGCCGCTGATTTCCACTCCAATGACCGTGGTTACGGCATGACCGCTCTCCATCCGCTTCACAAAACTTGGGTGCTCTCTCGTCTGGCCATCGAGTTGGAAGAGATGCCCACGGCTTATCAAAAGTTCTATGTTGAAACGTGGGTGGAGGGCGTTATGAAATACTTTACCAACCGTAATTTTGCGGTGGTTGACGAAGGTGGGCAAGTATTTGGCTATGGACGTAGTGTTTGGGCCATGATTGATACAGACACACGCCAGCCCATCGACATCCAAACCGTCAACGATGGAATTGTCAGTCAGTATGTTGAGGTAGAAAAATCATGCCCCATTGACAAGCCTTCTCGTGTGAAGATGACCGACGCTGCCCAACGGATACGCACCATCGGCACTTGTTATAGTGATGTTGACATGAACGGACACATCAACAGCGTGAAGTACATTGAGCATGTCATGAATCTCTGGAACATGAATTTTCATCGCTCGCAT
The DNA here is from genome assembly GCA_900547085.1 of uncultured Prevotella sp. GTDB lineage: Bacteria > Bacteroidota > Bacteroidia > Bacteroidales > Bacteroidaceae > Prevotella. The sequence goes on along the minus strand of URFI01000134.1, from coordinate 4,533 downwards.
CAGCTCAAGCGGATTGATGTGGCCTATGTCGCCGAGGCTTATGGCGGAGATGAATTGGCCTTTTATTTGGAACAGACCAGTGCCGATGAATACTGTGTGAGGATTACTAAATACGCAAAAGCAGCGCCTCAAGAAGTGGAAGTTTGTAGGTGTAAATTGCTCTTTGTTCAAGTACGCCGCTAAACTCAATGAGTTTGGTGTCCAAACCCATTGATATTGGCCACTAAACCCATTGACTTTGCACCCCAATCTCTATGCTATTGGTTTTGGCTCTCATGGGCTTTCGTTCAGAACATTGATGGGGATGTTCTGTTATTTTGATGTTTTCCGTGTCTTAATCTGACAGAATTTTGTATCTTTGCAATTGCAATTGGTTCTATACAGATAGAATGAAAAAGGGAATCAGGTGAAAGTCCTGAACAGTCCCGCTGCTGTGAGCAACCTTCAGCGCATGCGAACACAAAGCCACTGACAATTTTTCGGGAAGGCGTTTGCATGATGGGTTGCAAGTCAGAAGACCTGCCGTTGCAACATGTTCCTATTCGGGCTCGAGGAAGACGAATAGATGAAAATTTAATTGTAAAACTGTTTCATGCCAAGGTGTGTCATCACATTCGTGTTGTGCGCGTGTGTCCTGTCTGGTTTTTCGCAGAGCGATTCGATACATGACCAGGTTCATGTGTTGGATACCGTTGTAGTATCCCGCCTGCGCAGCCATCGCTCTGTACAGAGTACGGCTCCGCTTCATACGCTCGGTCACAACGATTTGCAGCGCATGGGGGTATCCACGATGGCGGATGCCTTGCACCGTTTACCGGGAATTACCTTGCGCGATTACGGTGGAGCGGGTGGCATGAAGACGGTGTCGGTGCGTGGTTTCGGCACACAGCACACGGGGGTGAGCTACGATGGCGTGATGCTCAGCAACATGCAGACAGGCGATATCGACCTTTCACGCTATTCGTTGGCACACGTTTCGCAAATCATGCTCAGCATAGGCGACAATGCAGATATTTTTATCCCTGCCCGACAAGCCACAACGCCTGCCGTGCTGTCCATAGAAACCATGGGTGGCAGTCGTGCCGACCGTCGTCCGCATTTCGATGCACAACTTGGGGTAGGGTCGTTTGGCTATCTCCATCCATCACTTCGCTACGAGCAAAACGTGTCGCAACCTTTGCGCTTTTCAGTCATTGCCGATTATGTTTCTGCCAACAACGATTATCCTTATACTTTGCGCAATGGCACGTTGAAGACACGACAGACACGCAATAACAGCAGGATGCAGGGTGGGCATGCTGAAGGAAATGTGGCTTGGATGCCAAAAACTAACCAACTGCTCAAGGTCAAGGCTTACTTCTATGACAACCACCAGCAGCTGCCTGGCGTGGTGCGCTATTACGCCAACGAGAGTAGCGAGCAGCTCGATACCCGTAACTACTTTGTGCAAACACAGTATCTGTGGCAAGTCAATCGCTTTTTTAGGATGAAATGGCTGGGCAAGTGGGATAAGTCCAATACCTCGTATAGAGAGAGTAGATCGCATAGTGGTCCCATGGATGCCGACTATCATCAAGACGAAGCTTACACATCGCTTTGCTTGTTGTTCTGTCCTGACAAGCATTGGGCATTGAGTTATTCCGCCGATTATGCCTTTCACCAGCTGCATAGCAGTTTGACGAACGACATACAGCCCTATCGACACAGTGTGTGGCAAAGTTTTACCGCAAAATATCAGCTACAAAGACTGACGGCGCAAGCTCGTCTGTTAGGCTCGTTTTATCATAACGGTGCACATGCTGGAACGGCTGCCGACAACCAAAAGCGACTCAGTCCGTCGTTGTCATTGTCATGGGCACCATTTCCTCATCAACCTTTGTATGTGAGGGCATCGTATAAAAACATCTTCCGAATGCCTACCTTCAATGAGAATTACTTCTTCAGATATGGCAGTAAAGACCTCAAACCCGAGCAAACCGACCAGTTGAATGTGGGAGTTACCGTTGACAAGTCGTTGTCCCATGTGCAGTTGTGGGCAACTTTGGACGGCTATCTGAACCATGTGACCGACAAAATAGTGGCAGTGCCTTATAATTTGTTTGTGTGGCGAACGGTCAATGTGGGCAAGGTGCGCATTGTGGGTATCGACGCCATGCTGCGAACCACATGGCGTGCCAATGCCCAGCACACCTTGATGTTGATGGCAAACTACAGCTATCAGCGAGCCGCCAATCGCACCTTGGCATCGTCACCTTATTATAATCATCAGATAGCCTATGTGCCTCTTCACGCTGGTGGTTGTTCGCTCAATGCGCAAAATCGCTGGTTCAACCTTACGTTGCAATGGGTGGGGGTAGGTGGAAAATGGCTCAACAACCAACATCATGACGGGTCGTACCTGAAAGGGTATCAGGAATGGAGTTTGACGGCATACCGCACGTTTCGGGTGTGTCAGCATCCATTGCAGGTGCGTGCCGACCTCAAGAATATTTTTAACCAGCAATATCAAATTGTGGCAGGCTATCCCATGCCTGGCATCCATGCAGAAATAACAATGAATTATAAATTTTAATCACTCAAAAATGAAAAAGTATTTATTAAGTTTGGCAGTACTCCTGATGGGAGTTAGTTTGTTTTCCTCGTGTGAGGATGACGATGATGACGTAAATCCACGGGATTTGAAAAAAGTAACCCATGCGGCTTATGTTGTGAATGCTGGTCAGCAGGCGATAGGTTCCACTGGAACACTCACGCGTGTGGACATGGGTACGTGGACTACCGCACAGAATGTGTTCAGTCAGGTGAATGGGCGCAATCTTGGCGTAACGGTCAACGATGCTATTATTTATGGCTCGAAAATGTATATTGTGGTAGACGGTGAAGGCTCGGTAGAGGTGGTTGACAAGAATACCTTACACGCCATCAAGCGCATTGAGTTGCAAAAACTCCTACGCGACGATAAGGGCAAGTCGCCTCGTCGTGCCGTGGCAGCCAACGGTAGTGTGTATGTAACCACCTTTGGTGGTGTGGTGGCAGCCATTGATACTGCGAGTCTTGGACTGAAGAAGACCTATCAGGCAGGTTCGTCCCCTGATGGCATTGCCTATCACAACGGCAAATTGTATGTTTGCAATAGCGACTTTGGCCATGGAAAAGGCAACCTGTCGGTGATAGATGTGGCATCGGGCGATACAACGATGATTGTCAATGAGCATCTCACCAATCCTGTAGCAGCCAAGTTCATCGGCTCCGACCTTTATGTATTGCATGCCGGAAGTTACGACAAGAATTGGAATCAGACAGGTGCAGGTGTCATAAAAGTGGTTGGCAAGCAGGTCACCAAGGTGAGCGACGCCACCTTAATGGCAGTGAATGATAAAAGAGGGGCAGAAAAAATCTACACCATCAATGCGCCTTACACCAACCCAGCCACACCTGTAACCTACAATGTGTACGATGTGCGTGCGGACAAGACCGCTACCTTTACCACGACCATGGTGGAAGCACCATCGGCGATGGCGGTAGACCCAGTGACGGGCTATGTCTACATCATGTCATACAAGCTGAATCCAGAGACTCATTACCCTGATTATGGTGGTGCTGGCTATGTAAACGTGTACAACGCATCGGGCAAGTTGCTGCATACTTTGGCAATAGGAGTAGGAGCTACGGGCATGGTGTTCGACTACCAATAAAGCAACTCGAAAGAGGATAGGGCGTTTATTGCAACGCAACTTTCCTGAAATATTCTCACTCGCCACCTGAAACATCATGGTTTCGGGTGGCGAGTTTGTTGATAAGGGTGGGGTTGTGCAAGCGGGTCATGGCAGTGTTGTGCCTGGTCCTTAGTTTTTGGTTCTTTAGGCTTAGCCCCTAAAAAAGCAGTGCATGTTTTCTACATAACTTTTCTTGTTTACCAAGAAAAAGGTTATTTTTGCAAAACAAGATACACATACCAAAAAATCAAGCAAGAAAAATGAAGCATTTGATTATACGAAATTTTGGTCCATTACAAAATGCGAATATTGAGTTTGGAATTGTTAATCTCATCATAGGTTTACAAAGTTCGGGAAAAACATGTGTGCTTCGAACTGCCTGTTTTTGCTCTTGGGTTGAGAAGCGGATCATGCTTTTACAGTCAGCTGACTATTTTGCAGAAGGCACAGTGTTTATAGACAGCTTTCTGGTATACTACCGAATGGAAAACTATCTGAAAGAAGATACATATATTGAGTATTCGTCTCCTTTTGTCAATTTTAGTTTTGACAACAGCAAGGCGGAAAACAAGTTCATATACAAGATGCCACAAGGCAGCTGGCGTTATCGCCGTGCAAAGGTCTCATACATTCCGTCAGACAGAAACGTGGTCTCACTTTTCAAGGACTATAGGGAACTTCCAAACGCCGGTAGCCATCTCCAGGACTTCATGAGCGAATGGGACAAGGCAAGACGGCAGCAAGCCAATAAATCAGACATCTTGGGGTTGGGCGTAAACTACACCTTTGACAAGAAGGAGGAACGGGATCTCGTTAC
>URFI01000133.1 GCA_900547085.1 uncultured Prevotella sp. | reverse complement strand
TCACCCTGTGCGTTGAGCATCACGAAATGAGTAAACAGCCACCGTTGCAGTGCGTCTGACTGCTGCTTGCGCTGGTCTTTCAGTCGCCTAATGCGCTCATCATGCTGCGCCAACTCGGCTCGTTTGTCAGCCAAGACACCCTCCCAATGGTGCTTGAGGCGACGCAGTTCGGCTTTCATGAACTGACTTTCCCGAATGAGTTCGGCCTCTTTTTCTGCCGAAAGCGAGGAAGTTTGTCGCAGATGGTCACGCTTCTGTTTGGCCTCTTTCATGCGGTTTTGAAACGCGGCAAGTGCTTGTTGCGCATTCTCTTCCAAGCATTTAAGCACTTCTTTCAACGCTAAATAGCCAGCATCCGTTTCCTGTTGCTCTACCAGCGCATTGATATGCGTAATCTGTTCTTCATGTTTTTTGAAATAACCTTGCGGCTGTAGGTAATCGAACACGGCGGGAACGAAGCCCGACCAATCGCTCTTGCCCTCGATTTGTCCTGAATAAGCCGCCAAAAAGCCCAGCTGTTGCTGCTGATCTTCAACGACTAAAACTCCAAACATCTTCCCTTTTGCCACCTCTTCCTGCCACGTTTGCATGCCCGAGATGTACGCCTGGACGCACTTCATGGCCAACAAAGCCAAAGGATGGGGCTGATAACGAAAGGGATTGTTCAGCCTCAACGGTCGCTCCACGTTCGTGTTCAATGGGTGAAAACACGAGGTTGTGAAGGATGAGGGATGCGATTGAGGATGATTGGGCATACTACTTCATTTGGAAACATGTGCTAAGGGGCAAGCATGATACACGCTACGCTCCCAATAAAGGGAAGAGAAGAGCAGGCATTCGCCACGCTCTCAACGGCGCACAAGCCTGATTATGGCACGTTATTCGAAATAATACAAGAAGGTGGCGATGCCTTCCAAGGCCGGTTTTCGCTGACCTTCGATCTCTATTTTGAAGTTGATTTCGGTCTTGCAGATGCCTCGTAGGTTGCTGATGGCATGCAGCTTGGTCACCATGCGCACCCTGCTTCCCGTGACAACTGCCTGTCCAAAGCGCATCTTGTCCATGCCATAGTTGACCAACATCTTGATGTTGTTCACCTCGATAATCTGTGACCAGAGGTATGGCAGCAGTGACAACGTCAGATAGCCATGTGCGATGGTGCTTTGATATGGACTCTCTTTCTTGGCACGGTCAGCGTCTACGTGAATCCATTGATGGTCCAATGTTGCGTCAGCAAATAGATTAATACGATCCTGGTCAATCAGTAACCAGTCGGATGCACCCAATTCTTTGCCCTCAAAGGTTGCAAACTCGTCGTAAGAGTTGACTACTAATTTACTCATACTTGTCTCTTTTGATATTCAATACCTATGGATGCCTTTCATCATCTGCCATCAATGAGGCACGAAAGGCTTCTTGTTGTTCGTTCAGACGACAAAGATAAACAAACCAAACGACATGCACAAACAATGAAAACGATTGCCGGCAACACGTTGTGTGCCATGCTGCTGTGTACCAAAAATATAAGGGCAAAGTTGTCATTTCTAAATAATTGGTTTATCTTTGCAGTGCATAAACTACGTTCCAGCATTCGGAAAGAGAGGTTGCGGCTTTCTGCTTTCCGCATCATTCTGTTATTACATGAAAGAATTCATACAGGTTTTGCGACGCTTTGTAGCACCCTACAAGCGTTATTTAGGGTTTTCCGTACTGTTCAACATATTGTCTGCGGTATTGAACATTTTCTCTTTCGCAGCCCTCATCCCCATTCTCAACATCCTTTTCAATATTGGTCAGGAGCGCGTAACCACGCAGATGCCATGGCCTTCGTCCATGAATGAACTGCCCGACGTACTGAGTAACAATGCCAATTACTATGTACAGACGATGATTGACCATTATGGAGCCACCACCACCCTGCTGTTTATCGGCTTGTTTTTTGCCTTCATGACGTTTCTCAAGACAGGTTCTTACTTTCTCGCCTCAGCCAGTGTGATGCCCATCCGCACGGGTGTGGTGCGCGATATACGCAACCAACTTTACCAAAAGATTACGAGTCTGTCGCTTGGCTTCTTCTCTGAAGAGCGCAAAGGCGACATCATCGCTCGCATGAGTGGTGACGTTCAGGAGATAGAAAACTCCATCATGGCCTCGCTGGACATGCTGTTCAAGAATCCCATCCTCGTCATTGCCTACTTCACCACGCTGCTCATCATCTCGTGGCAGCTCACCCTGTTCACCATTCTCTTTGTTCCTCTCTTTGGCTGGTTCATGGGGTTGGTGGGACGAAAGCTGAAACAAAACAGCGTGAAGGCGCAAAACTTGTGGAGCGACACCATGAGTCAGGTGGAAGAAACGTTAGGCGGACTGCGTATCATCAAGGCCTTCTCGGCCGAAGAAAAGATGAATGCGCGCTTTGACAAGATTAATTCCAACTACCGAGACAGTATCCTCAAGGTCACCATCCGGCAGCAATTGGCCCATCCCATGAGCGAGTTTCTGGGCACGCTGATGATTGTCATCGTGTTATGGTTTGGTGGTACGCTGGTCTTGAACGAGCAAGTACTCAGCGGCCCCACGTTCATTTATTACCTCGTGATGCTCTACAGCATCATCAACCCGTTGAAAGAACTGTCAAAGGCGAGCTATGCCATCATGAAAGGACTGGCATCCATCGAGCGGGTAGACAAGATACTGATGGCCGAAGTAGCCATTAAAGAACCCGAAAAACCGATTCACCTCAACAGCTTTGAACATCAAATCGAGTTCCGCCACGTATCGTTCAGGTATGCGGAACAGTGGGTGTTGCGCGACATCAACCTGATGATTCCCAAAGGAAAGACCGTGGCGTTGGTGGGACAGAGCGGCAGTGGCAAGTCAACCTTGGTCGACTTGATTCCACGCTACTATGACGTACAGGAAGGTGAGGTGCTCATCGACGGCATCAACGTGCGTGACTTGGGCGTACGCAGCTTGCGACACCTCATTGGAAACGTCAACCAAGAAGCCATTTTGTTCAACGACACGTTCTTCAACAACATCACCTTCGGCGTTGACCACGCCACACAAGAAATGGTAGACCAGGCCGCTCGTATCGCCAATGCTTACGAATTCATCATGGAGTCAGAGGAAGGATTCGACACAAACATCGGAGATCGGGGCAGCAAGTTAAGCGGCGGACAGCGTCAGCGTATCTCCATCGCCCGCGCCATCCTCAAAAATCCGCCCATCCTGATACTCGATGAGGCCACCAGTGCGCTCGACACCGAGAGCGAACGCTTGGTGCAAGATGCGCTGGAGCGGCTCATGAGTACCCGCACCACGGTGGCCATCGCTCACCGTCTGTCCACCATCAAGCACGCTGACGAAATCTGTGTGCTGCACGAAGGACGCATCGTGGAGCGAGGTACGCACGAAGAACTAATCGCCAAAGAGGGCTATTACAAAAAACTGCATGACATGCAAGAGGTTTAACGCAAAGATGAAACAAGTTAAAGCTACATTCCTACACAATTCTTTCGGGCCTTTCGGTGCCATGATCCTCAACCTGTTGATGGCATTCGTGGTATACTTCATTGCCCGCGTGGAATTCCTTTTCGAGAATTACAGCTATTTCTCCGGCAACCTGTCGGCGTCCCATCTGACCGAATTGTTCTACGGTGGCTACATCTTCGACCGCTCCGCCATCGCCTACACCAATGCCCTGTACATCCTGCTGATGCTCTTTCCGCTGTGGATCAAGGAGCGCAGAGGTTATCATTTGCTGTGCAAATGGGTGTTTGTGGTCATCAATGCGCTGACGCTGATCATCAATTTGTGCGACTCGGTGTACTTTCCTTACACCCTGCGGCGCACCACGACGAGCGTATTCAGCGAATTTCGCAACGAAAACAACCTCGCCGACGTGTTTTGGGGCGAGTTTGTGGGCCACTGGTATCTCGTGCTGTTGGCCATCGTAGTCATCACCCTGCTGTGGAAACTCTACGTCATGCCCCGCACCGTACACACACATTACGCCACCGCCACGCAGCGATGGAAGTTCGGTCTCATCCAGTTTGTGCTGCTGGCCTTGCTCACTCCCCTCATCATCGGTGCTTGCCGGGGCGGCCTGGCGTCGGGAATACGCCCCATCACCGTCAACAACGCCAACCAATACGTGCGCCGTCCAACCGAGTGTGCGCTGGTGCTCAACACGCCGTTCTCATTGATCAGAACCATCGGGAAGAACGTTTTCGACGTTCCCACCTACTATCCCAACATCGAGGCTGCCGCCAAAGTGTTCACGCCCATACACCGTCCAAAGCCCACGCATGCGTTCCAAAAGAAGAACGTGGTGGTGCTGATCGTCGAAAGTTTTGGCCGCGAGTATATCGGAGCTTTCAACCAACAGCTCGAAAACGGCCGATACAAGGGCTACACCCCATACGTTGACCAGCTTATCAGCCAAAGTGCCACCTACAAATACTCGTTCTGCAACGGACGAAAGAGCATCGACGGCATGCCATCCGTGCTCTGTGGCATTCCTATGTTTAAAGAACCGTTCGTGCTCACCAACGCCTCGATGAACGATTACACCAGCATGGCCGGCCTGTTGGCGCGCGAGGGCTACCACACGGCATTCTTCCACGGTGCCAACCGGGGCAGCATGGGATTCCTGGCTTTTGCCAACAAGGTGGGCTTCCAAGCGTACTATGGCCGACAAGACTATGCCGCCGACCACCGATTTGGCGGCGATGCCGACTTTGATGGGCATTGGGGCATCTGGGATGAGCCTTTCCTGCAATACTGGTGTGCGAAAATTGGCGAGATGAAAGAACCCTTCATGACGGCTTGTTTCACCGTGTCGAGCCACACGCCCTACGTCATTCCGGAAAAATACAAGGACGTGTATCCCGAAGAGGGGTTGCCCATCCACAAGTGCATACGCTATACCGACATGGCCATCGGCAAGTTTTTCGAAGCGGCCAAGCAGCAACCGTGGTACAAGAACACCCTCTTCGTGCTGACCAGCGACCACACCAACTTGAGTGACCATGCGCAGTATCAGACCGACATCGGCGGATTTTCGGCACCGCTCATCATCTTTGATCCCAGCGGAGAGGTGCCAGTGGGCATGCACGACGGTATCGCGCAGCAAATAGACATCCTGCCCACCGTACTGAGTCTGTTGGGCTACGACAAGCCGTTCTTGTCGTTCGGCTGCGACTTGATGACCACTCCCGCCGCAGAAACCTACGCCGTAAACTACCTCAACGGCATCTATCAGTATTGTAAGTATGGCTATGTGTTGCAGTTCGACGGTCAACAAACGCGCGGTATCTATGCGTTGGACGACCTGCTGATGCGCCACAACCTGAAAGGGAAGGTGAAGGAACAGCACAAGATGGAGCAAGAACTGAAAGCCATCATCCAACAATATATGTACAGGATGGAGAACGACCAGCTGATGCCCTGACCTCCGCAGGCGCACGGCCGGTAGTTTAACGGGGCAGGTCATCGCATCTGCCCGTTTTAACCGTTCTTTACAAGCTTCACAAAACGCACGCGCATTTGCCCGAGCGAGCGCATTTGCACGCCAAAATTTGTTTAATTTTTTATCCAAAAAACAGCCTTAAAACGGCCCTTTCCTACTTTCATTCTGGAAAAAATCAATAGGCACGGAAGGTGCATACAAGCAGTTGTCGCAGCAAGAAAAAACGATTTTCACCCTCAAATCTTTGTTTTTACATCATGAAAAGCATCATTTTGACCATCAATCTGTATGGTCTAAGCACGCAAAAGCATGCATATTTCACCCTAATAGCAATGCTTTTAGCGTAAAAACGCATGAAAGATGGATACATGTTATCACCATGCTGACGTAATGCATTAATAATCAACCAAATAAGAATACGGCCTATTTTGGGCGAATTTGCGCCAGCAACCAATGTTGTTTTGAAATAAGCGAAATATGAAGCGGTGTGTTGTCAAGAAAATTCATCATCATGGACTGTCTTCACACACATGATGCAGTGTCTGTTGATTACATTAGAATTAACGAACTACTGCAGGGAATTAGCTGAAATTCCCTAAATAGTTGCCATCTCATTCAAAAAGTCTTTTGCTAATATTGATTTATCACGATAAAATAGTATATTTATGCCACAAATAAAAAATATAACGATACATATAATACAGATATTCAGCAAGTTTCAGACTACAAACAAAAACGTCAACAACCTGTTGACGATTTCTGTTTGTTGTTTCTGATTCCTTGGGGACACCATTGCCGTATCTTAGAAATAATGTGTTGGCAAAATACGCCTTAGAATCATACAAGGAACCAATGGGAATATCAGAATATCAATTGTCCAAACTCTTCCCGAAAGACTTCAAGTCTTCCATGCCGACTATTGAGGAATTAGAAAAGGGTTTGAAATGCAATAGAAAGTAAATTAATGATTATGTTTAGGAAAACTACGATCCTTCTGATAAACTTAGGAGTTGGGCTCCTTACAGTATATTCAATCTTGATATATGTTAGAGAAACAAATATCTCTGCAAGTCAAGACAACATTGCATGTGAAATAATAAAGTTGGATATGACAAGAACCTCAAGGCACCACCCAACTGCGGATATTATTTATGAAGGCAAAGTGTATAACACGGGCATCGGGAAAAATGATAGTTTGAGACCTCTGCAAAACCTTACCCCATTCTCTATTATTCTTGTTTTTGAGCACTATTGGCTCACCCG
>URFI01000132.1 GCA_900547085.1 uncultured Prevotella sp. | reverse complement strand
GATGCTCGTGCTCTCCATAGACACTTCGTCCACATGGTGGGTGAGCAACAAATCGCGCATCTGCTGCAGCTGAAATGTTAAAACACCGAAAACTCTCTCAATTAACTCGCCATCCTCGTTCAAGATACAAAGAAAAACACTATCTTTGTGAACGTCAAGGCCACATACTGCTCTCATAAGCCTAACTTTTAAGGGGTTAAACATTAATAGCCTCAAAGATAATAAAAAATTGTGACTTAGAGCACGTAAAGTAGGACCAGAGCGTATGTCGGCCTTGATTTTCCTTGTTATTGGCACTTCGGAAGGAAATCTATTCAGTTTTTTATCTCAACTGGCTTATAATTCGGGGATTTTATCTAAATTTGCATCGAAAACCTATAGTAACCACTTAACTATCAATGCCCATGACGACGAAAATAGGGTTCTTTGATGCAAAGAGCTATGACAGAAACGTGTTCAATGCCTGCAATGAAGGCCGTGACTTGGAAATTCATTACTTTGGGGACCGACTCAATGAGGAAAGCGTGAGATTGGCAAAAGGCATGGATGTCGTATGTGTGTTTGTCGACGACATCTGTGACAGACAGGTCATCGACAAGCTGAAAGAGTATGGCGTGAAGCTGATTGAGCTGCGTTGTGCCGGCTTCAACAACGTCGATTTACAGGAAGCTGTGCACTGCAAGATTCCCGTGGCGCGTGTCCCGGCCTATTCGCCGCACGCCGTCGCGGAGTATGCCGTCACACTGATGCTGTGTCTCAACCGCAAGGTCTACCGCTCTACCAACCGTACGCGTGAGTGGAATTTCAAGCTCGACGGGCTGATGGGCTTCGATATGTACGGTAAGACCGTTGGTATCATCGGTTTAGGCCGCATTGCCCGCTGCGTGGCTGAGATACTTCATGGCTTTGGCATGAAGGTGCTGGCCTATGATCTCTATCCCGACAAAGTCTTTGCTGAGTTGCAAGGTATAGAACTTGTCGAACTCAATGAGCTCTATCGCCGTAGCGACATCATCACGCTGCATGTGCCGCTCACTTCGCGTACACAGTATATGATCAACAGTGTGAGCATCGACAAGATGAAGCGAGGCGTGATGATCATCAATACGGGACGCGGTAAGCTCATCAGTTCTGATGCGCTCATCCAGGGACTGCGCTCCGGTCAGGTAAGTTGCGCCGGACTCGACGTGTACGAGGATGAACAGAAGTATTTCTATGAAGATCTCAGTGACAGCATTATCAACGACGACAAACTCTCGATATTGTTGACGATGCCCAACGTGATTGTCACATCGCACCAAGCCTTCTTCACGAAAGAAGCCATGAACAACATCGCCATGACCACCCTTCAAAACATCCGTGATTTCGTGTCGGGGAAGCCTCTGGCTAACGAGGTGAAGCCATAAACGACGCCGGGGCGAACATATATGGTTGATGAGGTCGCGGTTGCTCACGGGGAAGAAGCGTCATCTCGCCCAGTTGTATCTTGTTGTCTGTATTCATCATTGTAAAAGCCATAAAAAAATCGGGTGTCTCACGACAACCGATTCCCAAAAAACAAACTACTTAAAAACTAATCTACTAAAACAAATCAAAAATATCTTTTCTACTTAACACTTTAATCAATATTTTCGCATTTAGGTTGCAAAGATATATGTTTTAGTTTTGATTTCAAAATTTTTTGATATAAAATAACGCATTTTTTATACAATATGCATAAAATAAGAGGGTGTGCCTACAAATAGACACACCCTCTCGTTTATATGAATCAAAGTGATATTTACATCATGCCGCCCATTCCTGGTGCTGCCGGCATGGCAGGTTTTTCCTCTGGTTTGTCAACAATGAGACATTCAGTGGTTAAGAACATGCCTGCAATCGATGCAGCATTCTCCAGTGCCACACGAGCAACTTTCGCCGGATCTACGATACCTTCTTTGCGCAAGTCCTCGTAAGAATCGGTACGAGCATTGTATCCGTAGTCATCTTTGCCCTGACGTACCTTGTCAACAACAACAGCACCTTCGCCACCAGCGTTGGTTACAATCTGTCGAAGTGGCTCCTCAATAGCGCGCTCTACGATGTTGATACCAGTCTGTTCGTCAGTATTCACACCCTTCACACCCTTCAATGCGTTGAGCGCACGGATGTAAGTGATGCCGCCACCGGCCACAACACCTTCTTCAATGGCTGCGCGAGTTGCACACAGAGCATCGTCAACGCGATCTTTCTTCTCCTTCATTTCAACCTCGCTATTGGCACCTACATAAAGAACGGCTACGCCACCAGAGAGTTTGGCCAAGCGCTCTTGCAACTTCTCCTTATCGTATGAGCTTGTGGTATTTTCAATCTCGGCCTTGATTTGATTGATACGAGCCTGGATATTTTCGCTCTGTCCACCACCGTTAACAACGGTTGTGTAGTCCTTGTTGACCGTAACCTTCTCAGCAGAACCCAACATTTCAAGGGTAGCCTGCTCAAGTTTCAAGCCCTTTTCCTCGCTGATAACCACTCCACCCGTCAAGATGGCGATGTCTTCCAACATGGCCTTACGGCGATCGCCAAAGCCAGGAGCCTTAACAGCGCATATCTTCAAACCGGCACGAAGGCGGTTCACAACCAACGTTGTCAATGCCTCAGAATCTACATCCTCTGCGATGACCAACAATGGACGTCCACTTTCGGCTGCATTCTGCAAGATGGGTAAGAATTCTTTGATGTTGGATATCTTCTTTTCGTAAATCAAGATGTATGGATTTTCCATCACACTCTCCATCTTGTCCGTGTCAGTCACGAAGTAACTTGACAGATATCCGCGGTCAAACTGCATACCCTCTACCACGCCGATGTTGGTGTCGCGGCTCTTACTCTCCTCGATGGTGATTACACCGTTCTTGCTCACCTTACGCATAGCGTCGGCCAAGAGTTTACCAATCTCTGCGTCGTTGTTAGCAGACACGGTAGCCACTTGTTCTATCTTGTCGTAATTGTCACCAACTTGTTCTGCATGTGCCTTGATATATTCAACCACTGCACTAACAGCCTTGTCAATACCACGCTTCAAATCCATGGGGTTGGCGCCAGCGGTCACATTCTTCAAACCTTCAGACACAATGGCCTGTGTCAAGATGGTTGCCGTTGTGGTACCGTCACCAGCATCGTCACCCGTCTTGGATGCAACGCTCTTCACAAGCTGTGCACCAGTGTTTTCAAATGCATCCTCCAGCTCTATTTCTTTTGCCACGGTCACTCCATCCTTGGTAATCTGTGGTGCGCCGAACTTCTTCTCAATCACAACGTTGCGACCCTTAGGCCCCAGTGTGATTTTTACTGCATTCGCTAACTTGTCAACGCCCTGCTTGAGCAAGTCTCTTGCTTCTACATCGAATTTAATATCTTTTGCCATAATTTTTATATTCTGTATTTATATTGGTTCTATAGTATGTTAATCGTAAAAAATGCACCTATGTGGTACTTACTTGACCACAGCAAGAACATCACTCTGACGCATAATCAAATAGGTGTCACCGTCAAATTCTAATTCCGTGCCACTATATTTTCCGTATAGCACCTCATCTCCTTCCTTGAGAACCATCTCTTCGTCTTTCGTACCGTTACCCACGGCTACCACTTTACCATGCAATGGTTTTTCTTTTGCGGTGTCCGGAATAATGATTCCACCTACTTTCTCTTCTGCTGGTGCTGGAGCAACCAACACTCTGTCTGCTAATGGTTTAACTTTCATAATAATAATTTTTAAGTTCTTCTATATTCTATTCATGTATCTTGAGAGATGTTCAATATCTTCAGAACATCAAACTACAAGACTCACCCTTTCCATGCGAAAAACGTGCCAACTCAGCCGCATGTCATTTTTGTCAGTCTGCTGTCTGCCACTTTTGTCAGTCTGCTGCCTGATAAATCTGTTATCTGCCAATTTTGTCAGTACACGCGCTAACTCTTCCACTGCTGGTGACACATATTTATACAGAAATGTTCATGACCCATTTAGGTGGAATAAAATTAAGTGAACGATGAAGCATGAATATCGCACCTATTGTTGCTATTTTTTACCAAATATTGCCTCTAAAACGGCACTTGTAAATCTTCAATCTAGAAAAAATCAATAGGCCTGGAGGATGCATACAAGAGTTCATCGTGCAAGAAAAATGGCATTTTGGCGCAAAGTCAATGTGTTTGCCTCTCAAGATGCATCACTTTAGCGGCCAATTCACATGACTTATCTGCACAAAAGCATGCAAATAACACCTTTAGAGCATTGCTTTTGACTTAAAAAACCGTGTAAAATGGGCACAAAACCAGCCTCCAAAACTGTAACATTCTGTCCATCAACCACATCCAAAACTTGCCCATATTTGACGTATTTGCGACGAGGTGTAAGGTTGTTGACAAATAAGCCAAGCATGAAGAGGTTGGGTGTCAAGAAAAATCATTCGCAGGTATCAGCGTGATTTTCATCTTGACAACAGATATTCTCTTTCGATTTTTTATCATAACCAGCCTATGTTTCGGGATTTTTTTCTACCTTTGCAAGACACATATTTATAAACGACCCAAATTAAGCATTAGAGATGAAACAGACGATTCTTGTCACTGGCGGAACTGGCTTTATCGGTTCACACACAACGGTTGAACTACAACAGGCGGGCTACAACGTTGTTATCGTAGACAATCTTTCCAACTCAAAGATAGAAGTCCTTGATGGCATCGAAAAAATTACAGGAACTCGCCCCTGCTTTGAGAAGATAGACCTGTGCAATGAAGAAGAAACGGAAGCTGTTTTCAAAAAATACGACAACATTGCCGGCATCATCCACTTCGCTGCCTCCAAGGCTGTTGGTGAGAGTGTGGAGAAGCCTTTGATGTATTACAGAAACAACATCACCTCTTTAATCAACTTGCTGGAGCTGATGCCCAAGTATCATGTCAAAGGAATCATCTTCTCCAGCAGTTGTACCGTGTACGGTCAGCCCACCAAGGAGAACCTCCCTGTGACGGAGGAAGCCCCTATCCAAAAGGCACTATCGCCCTACGGCAACACCAAACAGATTAACGAAGAAATCATACAAGACTATATTCACAGCGGTGCAGCCATCAAGAGCATTATCCTGAGATACTTCAATCCCATTGGTGCGCATCCATCTGCCCTGATTGGCGAGTTGCCCAACGGCGTGCCAAACAATTTGATTCCGTATGTAACGCAAACGGCCATGGGCATTCGCAAACAGCTGACCATCTTCGGAAACGATTACGACACACCCGACGGAACGTGCATTCGCGACTATATCTATGTGGTGGATTTGGCCAAGGCGCACGTCGCTGCCATGAGAAGGGTGCTGGAAGAAGACGCCGATCGCATGGAAATATTCAATATCGGCACGGGAAGAGGCGAGTCAACGCTTGAAATCGTTGAGGGATTTGAGAAAGCAACGGGGGTAAAACTCAATTGGAAGTTCGGCCCGCGGCGTGAAGGCGACATCGAAAAAGTATGGGGCAACGTGGACAAAGCCAACCAAGTGTTGGGTTGGAAGGCCGACACACCCATTGAAGACGTGCTGGCATCAGCCTGGAAATGGCAAGAAAAATTGCGTGAAGACGGAGTGATGTAAACCCTTATCAACCCTTCTGAAAAAGGTACGAGGCATCATCCAGCCGTGCTATCTATCAGCCAGTTATCCCATGTATGCAGCAGGATGACTGGCTGGTTATGTATAATTTTGTTAATATTGTTTAACAAAACGCCATTCAAGGAGGTGATATTTCGATAGATTAGCTTTTTATCGTAATTTTGCACCTGCTGTCACGAGTTGATGGCATTAATTCAAACCTAAAAATAATAAAACAAAAAATGGCAACAAAGATTAGATTGCAGCGCGGCGGACGCAAAGGCTATGCTTTCTATAGCATCGTAATCGCTGACTCAAGAGCACCACGAGATGGTAAATTTATTGAAAAGATTGGAACGTATAATCCTAATACGAATCCAGCAGCTGTAGATTTGAATTTTGACAGAGCACTTTACTGGCTGGAGGTTGGCGCACAACCCACAGACACAGCTCGTAACATTCTCAAGCGCGAGGGTGTGTATCTCATGAAGCACCTGCGTGGCGGTGTAAAGAAGGGAGCATTCGACGAGGCTGCTATGCAAAGCAAATTCGACGCTTGGAAACAAGACAAGGACAAAGGATTGCAAACAAGGGCTGAGATTGAAGCTCAGACTAAGAAGGATGCAGCAGCAAAAGAACTCGAAGCAGAAAAGAAGATTAATGCAGAAATCGCTAAGAAGGTAGCTGAGAAGAAGGCTGCCGCACAGGCTGAAGAAGCAAAAGCTGCTGCCGAAGAAGAGGCAGAAGCTGCGACAGAAGAGGCAGAGGCTACCACTGCTGAGGCAGAAGCTACGACAGAAGAGGCTCCTGCTGCTGCAGAATAAGACAGCTGTTTCTGACAAACCGTAGGGGTATTTGTCTATTGCGGCTTACCTAAAATGGGATAGGCATCATGCCAAGCAATTGCAATCAGACACAATACACCCAATTAAAACAACAATGTCAAACGACAATGAGTTCAAATTTTTCCTTGACTCATTGTCGTTTTATTTAAAATGACAGTGACAAAAAAGAAGAAGCCACGATAACATCTCATGCAAGATGCTATCGTGGCTTGTTGTATGGATAGAGATTTTAGTCTTCCATCAGCTTTCTGTATCGGCCTTTTTTAATTTCCTCATCCCCCAATCGGCGGGCCTTGTTGATTTCATATTCAGAATAAGTTCCTTCAAAGTAGAACACTTCACCATC
>URFI01000131.1 GCA_900547085.1 uncultured Prevotella sp. | reverse complement strand
TTGCCTCTTGGTAACAGTCCATCAAGTCTTGCTTAGCCTGTTTTACGGTAGCGCCACAAGAATTGAGACCTACACCACCAACATCCTCAACGGTTCTGCACCAGTAGTTCCCATCGGAAGCCTGCTCTACAATAATTGTTACCTTTTGCATTGATATATTTTTTATTAGTGATTCAACAAAAAAGAGTTCTTTTATTTTATGAAATGCTGCGAGTTTTAGAAAGATTCCTAAAAGTTGTTGGGGTCAAGCCCCAACTAACTTTTTCAGGATTTTCTGCGCGGTGCCTGTGGCAACCTCGCTTGCGTGTCGTGGCATGTACTCGGCTTCTCCCGTAGCAGGATTTAGCCATTTGTCATGCTTCTTTCCGTGTCGAGACAGAACGCATCCCGCGTCTCTCAGTCTCTTTTCCAATTCGCTTCTTTTCATTATATAAAGAACTCTTTGTCTTAATGACAATGCAAAGGTAACAATAAAGTTATAAACCTCCAAACAAAAAGGTAACTTTTTTGTTATAAATAATGTTTTTAACATTTGCATAATGGTATTATTATTTCTACCTTTGCAGTGAATAGGAGGCAGACTCCTATCAATCATTCTACATATTATAATTGTATACAATGGAGAAAATAAGAGTAGACATAGCATGGTGTGAGCAAAATTTTGGGGCTACATTTGGAGAAAACGTACCTGGTGCAGTGGCTATTACCGCAAAGACATACGACGAGTTGATGATTGAAATTCCAGAGGCGCTGCGCTTTCACATAGAGGGTATGATAAACGATGGTGATGCTGTGACAGACTGGTTGCGTAATGGCGAGTACGAGTTTGACTATCATCTCGACACTGCCGCACTTATACGTTCTTGTGAACGATACACGAGTCTTGCCGCCATATCTCGAGCATCTGGTGTCAACCAGCGCCAACTGAGCCATTACGCCAATGGTGTGAAGAAGCCACGACCACAACAGCGCAAGCGAATCGTGGATGGACTTCACGAAATAGGTAGAAAATTGATTGCCATTGTATAGTTATTGTTTGACAGCTAATTTGCAATGTGGGCGGAGCTTAACAGCTCCGCTTTTTTTTATGCGAGTCCAATACTTAATATGAGGGTGCATATTTTGTCACACTCTCAACTATTTTAATACTTTTTCTGCCAAAAACTAAAGCATGTAGATAAGCCTGCAATCCCATGTAGATAAGCCTGCAATCTCATGTGAATAACCACCCAATCTACATGAGTTAACAAACGTATCTGTAACAAGGTGTTGTGTGGCTCACACCACATAGTATTTTGAATAGTTTTTGAGTTTATGAGTTTTTAAGTTTACAAGTTTACGAGTTGACTGTCGTTAAGTGTTTAGAGTTTAGAGTTTAGAGTTTAGCATTGCCAATTATGAATTATGAATTATGTTTACATATTCCGCTAAATATAAGGAAGGCAATTGCCAAACCGTTGCAGGGCGGTGTGGTTTACGAAAGGAGGGAAGTGCGCAGGGATGCGCACGATGAAAACATAACACGTTGGGAACGTGATATTTATGTTTTTTAGGTGTGGAAAAACCTCGCAAAATGCGTGTTTTTCTCTGTGGTTTGCAACATTCGGGACGTCGAATATTGCAAAAAGCGCCCTTGCCTTTCACTCTTGGAAGCGAAAGGCAAGGGCTGGGGGGCAAAACAACCATTTGCTTGAATCCCAGAAAATGGTTGCTTTGTTATTACGAAATTATTTTACACGATAGTCTTTTAGTTGACGAGTTTACAAGTTGACGAGTTTACAATGTTCGTTAGGCAATGACGTTGGTGATGGTGGAGCGTCCCGAGAGGATAGGATAGTTTTCTACACCGATGCACAGCGTGTCGAAGGCATCGGAGCCGTCGGTGCGGCTTTCCAGCTTGTCCTCCTCGGTCTCGGCAAGCTTTTCTCCCGACTTGTCTTTCTTTCCGTTGCGCACACCGGCAGAGGTGATGGAGATGAGCAAGTCGGGGTTGTTGTCACGATTGATAAGTACCTGGTGCTTGGCTCGCCCCCTGAACATTCGGTTGATGAGCGCATTCTTCAGGATGTGGTTCATGGGCTTGCCAATGTACTTTGCCCGAACACTCCATTGATTTCTTCGCAGTGCGTTGATGATGATGCGGTAGAATGGTTCGGCATGCGTGCCATAGGCATTGCCTACAAAGGTAGCGTCGTAATAGAACACTACTTGCCTGCGCCTGTGGTAACGATAGTAGGCGTTGAAGTCGTCCATTAGCTCGGGCATCTTGCGTTCGTACTTCACGAAGAACGATTTTAGGATGCGGAGCTTTCCGTCCTTTCCTTCTTGTCCCACCACCATCCAGTTGATGTTGGCATTTGCATCGAACGCAAGAATCAGCGGCAGCGAGGGGTCAAGGTCGGCATCCGCGCGACAGTCATCGACAATGCCGCCCTGTTCCATGTTGCCAACGTTCAGCACCGCTTCGTTGGGAGCAGTGTACAGATTGACGTCTTCACGCATTCCACCGTAAAAACCGTCGGTGGAAATGGCAATGCGCTGGCACATGATGGAGGTGGCGAAGGTGAGAGGTGGCAAGTCTCGCTTTGCTCGTCGAATGAACTCCTCGCCCAGTAAGGCGAGGTTTTGAATGGAGGAATATTCCTTGTACAGCAGGCAGCGTGAGCGAAAAACATTGAGTTGCCTGTCTATTTCTTTTATTCGCCTTTCCACAGCTTCGGCATTGCCTACCGTTTGCTTGTTGAGCGTTCGCCATCTGGCATACACCAATCCCTCAATGACCTCGACCACCTCCTTATCCATGCTGTCGGCATAGTTCAAGAACCACGAGCCACGCTTGGTTACGGGCATGTCGGAAGTGATGGTCATTCCATGGTGCAGCGGAAATTTCCTGAAGTACTGTTCATTTCCACGGTTGGCTTGGAAAGTCTCGTCTTTCAGCCTTTCGAAGTCAATGAACTTCGCTTCGTCTATAATGAGGTAGTCGAGCGACATGGAGTTGGATGTTCCGGTACGGTCTTGCGAGATGATGTTGCACACCGAGCCGTTGTAGAAGGAGATGGTGTTCTCCCAGTTGGCAGGAGTGAATATCGGCGACTTCCAGTGAAGGCCTTTCCATGGCTTTTTTCCCACCACATAATGCAGGTCGCGCTTGAAACCCCACCGTTCGAGGTGTATGAGTATGGACGGCAGAATGTTGGTCAGACAACGCTTGACGGATGGTGAGACAAATCCGCCCATGGATCCTGGCATCCCTTGAAAACAAGATTGCAAACGACCAGCTTGTATGGCACCTTTTCCCATTCCGCGCCCAGCGACTATCACCTCGTCACGCGTGTTCATGAGCAGAGCATACAGTTGCGGATCGTTAAAGTATTGTCTGTTCTGTTCTTCCTTATTCATCGGCAGTCACCTCCTCGTATTGAGTGTCTTCCATCAAATCTTGGCGGTACTTACGCTCAAGCTTCCTGATTTTCTCTCGCAGTCCAGCCACCTTTGTAATTCCTATGACCGTTGGGTCATCGGTGGGTACGAACTGTTGTGGCACGATTTTCTCAAACTCAAGTTCCTGTTCCTCATCCTTGTCCGTTCGGTTGTTCTGTATGCGCGCCTTCTCTATCGACGCCACTGCACGCATGTCTCCCTTATCACGTGCCAAACTGAGGTCGTGTTCCAAGTTTTGGTTGATTTTCCATCGCATGAATTCCTTGGATGCCTGCTGCATACTTCCCAACAGCACTTGCGTCAGCCGCAGGTCATCGTATGCCTGTGAGCGTCCAATCTTGAACATCTTGATGTTGTATTCCACCACCTCGTTGTTTGTCTTCCCGGGGAACTTCAACCAATAGGCATACAAGGCACGCAGTCGCTGCAATCGTTCACGGATGGCGGTTGCTACACCTTTTTGGATTAGTTCGTTTTCATCCAGTACAATGAGCTTAGAATATAGATCTATGTTGATGGGGAGAGGCATGGAGGGAGTTTTTTTTAGTTTACTAGTTTACAAGTTTACGAGTTGACGAGTTGATAGCCTGTAAGCAATAAATCTATTTACTTGTTAACTCGTCAACTCGTTTCCTCGTTTACTAAACATACAATTCATTTCTGACATTATCACGCAAACTTTCAAGTTTTTGCTGTGCGAACGGAGAGCCAGCTTGTGCGGCATCGATCACGTCTTGGTTCATTTCCAAGACTGTTCTGATGTAGCCTTTCATAAAGGCTTTACGAGCAGGATGCCCCACCGTATTGACATCATCTCTCATCTCCGTTTCTTCAATATCCAAAAGGACGCCAATCTGTGTCGGTGTCAACATTTTGCTGGCAAGTCTTTCTATCTCGTTCAGATTTTCGTTCGAATACTCCATTGATTTCTACACTTTTGTTTTTAATGATTCTTTCAAGTCCTGTATAAATGTCCAAGAAAGCACTCTGTTCTGTCGTTACCATAGTACACTCGGCTCGATCTCCGTAAGTCTGATTTTGAGAAGAGATGACCGTAACGGTATAAGATTCATTCTGCACCAACACAACTTTTGAGTGGTTCTGCGACAGATACACATGATCAAAGCAGTTGCTCATGAGCTTGTATAGCTGTAGTGTCTTGCGTGAAGCCTTTAGGTCGGCAACGAGCGTTGCATTGTCTACAAGTCCTTTGTTTCGTAAGCGCAAGAAGCCCGACAGAAACGCCTCGCTGGTGGAGAAGGTACTGACATAAACATCGGCATGCCCGGTTTGCTGGAGAATCCACCCCAGCAAACCGAGCGTATGTAAACCAGTACCCAAGTAGTACTGTGTTCGTGCTGTACTCAAAGGCATCAACATGCTGTCGATGCACTTTCCTCTACTCATCAGCTTTCACGTTTTCTTCAGTGGGCTGGCCTGCTGGCAAGTTGATGCCTGTTGCCTGTAGCTTGTTCATCAAGTCTTCACCCATGACCTGTTCGTTGTCAACGAGCATCTGTACACGCTGCGTCATGGAAGACAAGAGCGATTGATAAGCCTTGGTTTTTGCATCGGTAGCGTCATCCTTCAAAGCGTCTTTTTTCAAAGCCGAAAGTTTGTCAACGTTCTTGCTGATGTATGAACGTGCGTTGTTGATGTTCTTGAGCGTCTTCAAGTCATCGGATGCGCCGTCCTCTTCACTTTTATCGCCTTCGTTCTCAAGCGTAAAACTGTCGTAGCGAGCATAGTCAGCCTTGTAGGCATAATAAGTTTCCTTCAACACCTTAAGGTTCTCCTCGAGGTCGCATGGGTTTTCGATGGAAAGACATGTATTGTACATTTCCTTGATGCGTTTCCACCGTTCAGCGTTGGCTTCCCAGATTTCACGGATGTTCTGTGGCAGCTGGTCGTGATCCTCTCGCTTGCCATTGCGGACAGGAGCCGCCGTTTCATCAGTGTCATCAGTTTCAGACGTTTCGTCTTTCCCTTCAGACTGTTCTTTGTCAATGCCATTCTCTCGCAGCTCACTCAAGAACTCGTCAGCCTCACGTCGCACGTCCTGACAGGTCTTGCCTTTCATTCGCAACGGTAGAAACTTCTTGAGCTCGTATTCCACAGTTTTCAAGAAACGTTTAGGATTGGTGGAAATCGTCATGTAAAGCATTCGATTACGATTGAGCTGCAAGAGCATGAGCGCACCTTCCATGATGTCGGCATCCTCTGTATGTGCTGGCGCATTGAGCCAAGCCACAATTTTATCTGTAAGTGTTTTATCCATTTTCTTTTAATTTGAAAAAGGAGGTAACCTTTCACGATTGCTCGCTATGATTGCCTCCTTTAGTTTTATTTAATTTTTATTGTATGAGTTATCCTGAACAATCTATACCTTAATGACCACCCCCACTACTTGGAGTGTTTGACACGGAAGCCAACATTTTTCCGGTGGCACCATCGATGTCGCCATCCTTGGTATGGATTTTTCCTACATAGAAAGGCGCAGGATGCAAATCGGTGCATACGGCTTCCACGCTGGTGACATTGGAGTCAGTTGCCGTTTTTCCTGTGTCTTGCTTCAGTGCCAGTTCTGGAGTGAAATCCTCCGAGCCAATGACCCTTGCCTTTCCGTTTCGCTGGAAGAAGATGTAGATCATTTCATCGTTGTTGGCACGGTCGATATAACCAGAGGCTTCCTCTTCTGTTCCTGGGATGCCGAAGTGCAGCGTGTTCTTGAATGTCTTGCAACCATCGACACCCTGGCTCTCTACCTGCAGCTGACCATTGTCTTTGACAATTCCCACCTTGTGGAAATACTTGTCGGCTGCTGGAGTGAAATCACCCTTGTACGACACAGCTTCTTTGAGGTTTGCAGGAGCATCCGGTATGGACGGATAATTCACGATGTCACGCTTAGGTATGCCATACACCATGTCACGAATGCCAGGCAGCTTTTTCTGTCCCGGGCATTTTTCCAAATCCTCATAAATCGAGGCATTCTCTTTACATTTTGCCATATTCTTTCTTTTTTATGATTCTACGTTGATTAAAGGTTGGTGGCTCTATTTTCAAGCCACCCAACCCTTTTTACACTAACTTTTTCTGTGCCACAGCAAACACCTCTGGCGACACGCTCTCGAACTGAACGCCGAAGAACATGTTTGCGATGAAGTCTACATCGTAGTGGTTCTTCAACGAGCGCTCCACGATGAAGTTCTCGTCTGACGACTTCTGGTTGTACAACAGCAGCATGTTCGTCTTTGGCGTCAACAACATGAAGTCCATTGGTACACACGACAGCGGTACAATCTCCACGTTCTCCGCTCCCTCGAGCGTGCGCTTGTCGTACGACTGATTGTAAGGCAATGCGCCATGACGTGTTTGATATGCCTCGGTGTAGTAGTGG
>URFI01000130.1 GCA_900547085.1 uncultured Prevotella sp. | reverse complement strand
CGTAAATTCTTCAGCCTCATTGTCTACTATCATTTCCAGCTGTTTTGTAAGAAAAACATACATGTAAAACGGTACATGAAAAATAACAAAATAGAAAAAATTGATAGGCACGGACTCACCTAACATGCATCTTTGGAAGCGTCAAGGTCTGTTTTTTAATCTAAAAACACGACCTAAATGCGACAAAAGGCATCACTTGTGCTGTTATACCCATGCCATTGATGAGCAAAAGCATACATCTTGGCGGGCAATAGCATGCATCTTAGCATCCAAAAGCATTGCTTTTGAGCAGCAATACAGAAGAAGACAATGAGAAAGCTATGAAAAGATAGCGTATCAACCTTGTAATCAGCAACTTGCAAAAGTCGTTCATTTTGCCCATATTTGGCGCCAGGACGTGAGTTGCTCACCTACAAACGAATTTTGAAGAGGTTGTTGTAAAGAAAATTTTGAATCTTTCCGAATTTTTATTTTGTGGGAGTTTGGCGATGAAATCACTGCTGCTTTCAAAAATTTTCCGTACATTTGCCAACATCAAACAATATTTAGAACACAATGAACAACAAGAGTTTTGCTATGCGCACACATCACAACCACATCCATCAGTTAGCAGGTACGCACCTTCGCACGGTCATCAGCATCGCCGTGCTCATGCTCTGCATCAGTACCCATGCCACCAATGAGACAGACAGTCGGCAGCGACTTTTCACAACAGGCGAAAAGGATGCCATCCCCTATCGCATCCCCGCCATCGCCACATGCAGCAACGGCGACTTAATCGCTGCGGCCGACTACCGCTATTGCGGCTCTGACATTGGCTATGGAGCCGTGGATTTGGTCTATCGCATCAGCCGCGACAATGGCAAGACCTGGTCGGAAGAGAAGATATTGGCCGACGGACAGGGCAACGAAGCTGACATCAAGTGGGATTACGCTTTTGGCGACTGCGCCTTGGTGGCCGACAAAAACAGCAGCGAGGTGCTGGCTACTTGCGCGGCCGGCAAAACCGTATATTTCCAAGCAACGCGCAACAACCCTAACCGCATTGCCATCTTCCGCAGCCATGACAACGGAAAGACCTGGGACAAGGGGCACGAAATCACCGAACAGATATACCCCCTGTTCGACCAACGAAAGGACGGTCCCATCCAGTCGCTCTTCTTCACGTCGGGCAAGATACACCAAAGTCGCCACGTCAAGGTAGACAAATACTACCGTCTGTACGTCGGTCTTTGTACCTTGTCAGGCAACTTCGTACTCTACAGCGACGATTTTGGCCGACAGTGGAAGGTGTTGGGCGACATTAACACGTCACCCTGTCGCGACGGTGACGAGGTGAAATGCGAGGAACTGCCCGACGGCAGCCTCATACTAAGTTCGCGTCACAACGGCCGACTGTTCAATGTCTTCACCTTCAGCAACCTCAAAAAGGCCGAAGGCTCGTGGGGACAACGCACCAAAGCGGCTGCATTCACAGGCATCGAGAACGAGTGCAATGGTGAAATTCTGGTCGTCCCAGCCATTCGCAAAGCCGATAGCAAGAAAACGTTCGTAGCCATTCAGTCGGTACCTTTTGGTCCACAGCGAACACGCATCGGCTTCTTTTACAAAGATTTGGGCAAGAAACATCTCACATCCCAGCAGTTGGCTGACGGCTGGCAGCGAGGCGTGATGTTGGCAACTGGTCTGGGAGCCTACTCTACCATGACGCTTCAGAAAGATGGGAGAATTGGATTTTTATGGGAGTCAGGTCCCACCATCTACAACATCGACTATCAAAGCCTAAAACTTGAGGACATCACCAACGGGCAATATCAACTCAAAAGGAAGTTCTGAAACACACGAAAAGCCTGAAAAATAAAGAGAAATACAATGGCAGCAGGTAAATGGATAGGTGGAATACTAGGTTTCATGCAGGGAGGGCCATTAGGCGCACTCGCTGGATTTGCAATTGGCTGGCTCTTCGACAGCGGCTTAGACACCTTCAGTGAAGGCGGATCGGGTGACGAATATCGACAACGTCAGGGCGGCAGGAATGCGCAATACTATCAGCAGCAACGTCAATACGCCGAAGGACAGCGCAACACGTTCCTCTTTTCCATCCTCGCATTGGCCTCGTATGTCATCCGAGCCGACGGCAAGGTGATGCATTCCGAGATGCAAACGGTACGCAACTTCCTCAGACACAACTTTGGTGAGGTGGCAGTGAAGCAGGGCGAAGAGATTCTTCTCAGGCTTTTCGAGCAACAAAAGCAAATGGGGTGGCAGCAGTTCAGCAACACCATCCGGCAAGCATGCATCCAAATTAGCTTCAATATGGGCTATTCTGAACGGCTACAGTTGTTCAACTTCCTGATTATCATTGCCCAAGCCGATGGCATGATTGTCAGTGAAGAAATCAACGTTCTGAAAGAGATAGCCCAATATCTGGGACTTTCAGCTGCCGATGTTGACTCGATGCTCAACCTCAAAGACAGCTCTACAAACCTCGAAGCAGCCTACAGAGTACTGGGAATTGCCCCCTCTGCCACTAACGATGAAGTGAAAAAGGCTTATCGGCAGATGGCCTTGAAGCATCATCCCGACCGTGTTTCCACGCTGGGTAACGACGTGAAGAAGGCTGCCCAGAAGAAGTTTCAGGAAATCAACAATGCCAAAGACCTCATTTACAAAGCCCGCGGCATGTAGCCAAACATCCCTTTCGCACACCAACGGCATCCGCAGCAGCTTCGTGACCTTGCATGGTAAGGACAGAAGCGGTAGAAACAGGAGAAACTAAGCCATTTCCACTTGTCTGCCATTGATAGATACCTTATGGCTGGTTCGAATTATTACCACAGCTGTGTTACTTAGGAAATGATGCTTACATCGTAGAAATCGTATTCAACGCCATCAGAAGGGTTGAAATCATTACTACCCACCAATGAGGAGAGGTAAAGAATACCCTGAAACATGTTCATGGGAATGTAACAAATCTCGAAAAACATTTGTTGAGTTGGGTACAAACATAAATTTTTCGGGCAAAGGTAGTACAGCGTCCATACCACACAAAAACAGCTAATGTTGGGGGCATACGTCTATTTTTGTCATATTAGCCGTGTATTTTGAGTGACGAAGTCAAGAAACAGCACCCATGACGTGCAGGGCTTAACATAATCTCCCGTCAACCACCTGGTTGACGGGAGATTATGTTAATGCCAAACGCTG
Source organism: uncultured Prevotella sp. (assembly GCA_900547085.1). Taxonomy (GTDB): domain Bacteria; phylum Bacteroidota; class Bacteroidia; order Bacteroidales; family Bacteroidaceae; genus Prevotella. The sequence goes on along the minus strand of URFI01000130.1, from coordinate 3,670 downwards.
AACTGTCAAGAACGGCTCATTATTCTTGCGGCAACATCACCACGGTAACACGATTGTTGGCCTGCAAGAATTCTTTCATAAAATCGCACAGTCCCTTCACCGTTTGTTCCTTGATGACATCCTTGTATTGTGAGTGCGTGTCCATGCCATAACGGCGATACATACCGATGACGTTTCGCCAATAAGTGTTTGTTTTTACAGCTAAATCGGCATTTTTTAGCATATAGGCTTTCACCTTTTCCAACATGGTCTCATCGCAGTGCGTGGTCATGCGCTCGGCTTCTTCTCGCATTATTTTGAGGGCGATATCGCTTTTCTCAGGCTTCACGGGACACGTCACTACGAGCGAGTAAGCGTGGAAATCACCCTCTATCTCAGCCGAACCATCGGCTCCACACGAATAGGCCGCTCCCGCATCCTCGCGTATCTTCTTGAGATACACCATGCTAAGTATTTGCCCTATCATGTTCATCTTCATGGCACCGTCCAGAGTATACGGCATGTCGGTGTTGTGCCACACCATGCAAGCCATGGCCTTTGGCGTCTGCATCTTACGATGGAACACGTTTTCAACCACGCCCTTTTGATAGGATGTGAGCAAATGTCCGTGCCTCACCTTGCCCTTGGTGGGCAGCGAGCCAAGATAACGGCATACGAGCAGCCGAATGGTAGACTCGTCATAATCGCCCACAAAGGTGAACGTCCATGCCGATGCGTTGGCCGTTCGCTCGCGTGCGATTTGGAGCACGCGGTCATAGTCTATATCTTTGAGGTGTTCCTCAAGAAACGGCCTAAGTCTTGGATTGTGTCCATAGAGTGTGGCCGAGAGCGAATCCGAGTAGATTGTCTCGTGCGACAAATTCCTGTTTTTGAGCGATGTACGCCACCCGTCCATGAGATTGGCCACCGCTTTCTCATCCTTGCCAATATTAGTGAAATACAGATAAACGAGTTGTAGCATGGTCTCCACGTCTTGCTTGGCGGCCGATCCACCCACGCCCATATATTTATCACCGATGGAAAGATGGGCGTTGGCTGTCTTGCCGGCGAGAATTTTAGGCAGTTGCATACCCGTGAATCCACCTAGCGCGCTGCTGCCCACTATATCGTCAAAAGCTGCCAAGTTAGCAAAGTCTTTCTCTCCGTAGAGCGACTTTCCACCAGGTCCAATCGCTGACAGCCCCACTTGCCCTTTCTTGAAGTCGGTTTTTTTAAGCACCACGGTCACGCCATTGGAGAGTTTCAGTTCGGTGAAACCGAACTTGTCGTTTTTCTTTTCTTTGACAATCCTGCCAGGCCGTGGTAATTTTTTCATCAACGGCTGCTGTTGTAAGGTGTCCACATAGGCCTCAAAATTGGCCTGGCGAGCCTGTTTCACAGCTTCGAGCAAATCCTCTCGCTTGGGATAGACATTTCCCTCTTTCTCATTGTTAAAGTTGATTATCACCAAGTTATGGTCAGATTTGAGCAAAAGATTTGGCAATACCCTGTTGACCTCCTCCAAAGGTATTTGCGGAATGGCCTGACGCATCATATAATAATACTCCTCAAAAGCCGGTATTGGCTCGTTGGAGAGATAGTTTCCCTTGTAGTCGTCAGCGAACGAGGCGTTCCCGCGCTTGTCCTTGTTGTTGTAAGCGCGTTCCAAGCCGTTGAGAAGGTTTTTCTTGGCCCTGTCATACTCTATCTGCGTGAATCCTTGGTCAGCTGCGCGGTGAGCCTCGGCAAGAGCGGTTTTCAAGGCTTTGGCTGTTAGTTCGATGCTCCTTGGCGCGGCAGATACCCTGAAAGCATTTTTTGTTTTGGCGAAAATGAACGTTCCATCAGCCGCCTCAGCACCAAGGTATGGACACCCACTCTTTTGCGCCGCCTCGGCATATCTGTCGTTGAGCATGCCTATAGCTACATTTTTTACATAATTGGCCATGACGTAGTCCATGGAATTTTTAAGCGAGTCGGGCCATGGGTCGTGCTTGAAGAGAGCCTCAACGGCACTGTTGGGTTGTTCCTTATCCTTGTCAATCACGACAATGGGCGTATCGTTGTCTGGCACTTGCTCGGCTACAATGGGCGCAATGTCGGCCGGATTGGTCACAGTACCAAACATCTGCCGTATCATACGCTCAGTATGATCCACATCAACATCGCCCACGACGATGATGCACTGATTGGATGGGTGGTACCATTTTTCATAGTAGGCGCGCAGCTCTGCAGGTTTGAAATTGTCCACGACGCTCATCAGCCCGATGGGAAACCGCGAGCCATACTTGGATCCTGAGTAGAGCGTGGGCAAGTTACGCTCCAACATGCGTGAGTTGGCTCCGGTGCGTTCTCTCCACTCTTCGTGTATCACGCCCCGTTCCTTGTCTATCTCTTGTGTATCCAATGTCAGACCGTTGGCCCAGTCGTGCAGGATGAGCAGGCATGAGTCAAGTGCGCTCTGTCGCTTGGTGGGTACGTTGGAGATGTTGTAAACCGTCTGGTCTATAGACGTATATGCGTTGAGATCTCCACCAAACTTTACGCCCAAAGACTCACAATACCTGATGACGTTGTTGCCTGGGAAGTTTTTGGTACCGTTGAAGCACATGTGTTCAAGGAAGTGAGCCAAACCTCGCTGGTTCTCTTCTTCCTGTATGGAGCCAACACGCTGTACGATATAGAAGTTGGCACGCTTCTCGGGCCAGTTGTTATGGCGTATGTAATACTTAAGGCCATTATCCAAAGTCCCAATTCTTACAGCCGTGTCTACCGGCAACGTCTGCGGCAAATCGGCCGCTTGTGTCATGGTGGGCAGAATGACGAAACCAAGCAATGCCCTCCAAAGGAGATGTTTCATAGTTGTGATGGTGTTAGCCGCACAGCTCCTCAACCGAAGTGCCGCGCGGTGATGACTTACGCAATATAGTTACTGTTTGGCTGGTGTGGTAAATTTCTTGGTGTGCAACTTGCCCCATTCGCCCTTGACGTTGCGTGCCATAGAACACGCGATGTATGTAGTAGCGGGCAACGCATTCCATTTGGCACGATCCACGCGATACTGATTCCAATAGGGATCTTGCGGAATATCCTTTTGCAGCATGTCGATAACGCCGCGTTCGCCCATGTCTTTGGCGTTGAAAGCCTCCTCGGTGATGATGATATCACGGTGTACAGCCGCTTGATCATTGGGCGTATACACTATTTCCTGGAAGTAGCCAGTGTCGTCACTGCCGCCAAATTGTCCAATCTCAATGTTCACGGCAGCCACACCCTCACCACCCAACAAGGCGGTTTTGACGGGCGTGGTGACAATGTCGAGGTACACGCCATCCTTGTCCCAAGGCAACGCACATATCTCATAGTCATAGTTGGGTATCATGTCATCCCATGTGTGGCTCATCTCCTTGGTGTAAGCCGACTGGCCACTGAACCGCCTAATCATGTCGGAAGGGTTTGAGAAGCCCATCATCGGACCGTGGTGCGACACGATACTGTCTATGCTTCCGGCCTCGAATTGGCAAATGGCATAACCTGCTACATCAGCGTTGGGACTGAACTTCACCGTAACGCTGTCGGGGCCAAGGGCCGTCACGGTGCATGTGAGTCGCGGATTGCCGGCCGGCTTGTGCTTGGGCGTTGTGAAAGAGGTGCGCGTGACGAAACCTGCAGCGCCATCCTTGTCGTAGCC
>URFI01000129.1 GCA_900547085.1 uncultured Prevotella sp. | reverse complement strand
TGTTAGTAGACGGTCTGTTTGTGGAAAAGCTCAAAGACCCTGACCTGCTCTTTCGTGGCAGCAGCAACCAACGCCTCATCAACGTGCCACTATCGCTTCAGCAAGGCAAGGTGGTGCTGTGGGAACAAGAAGATGACATATAGACACGATGACAAAGACGGCGGACTCGTACGCCAAGCGGCATCGACCCAATCGAAAAGAATGCTCATCAAGACCATCTGCCCATATACAACCTTCGTGGTGTGAAGGTGGGCACAGGCTGGAAAGCCCTCCAGCATTTGCCAAAGGGTATATATATAATAGGTGGAAAGAAAGTGGCAAGATAAATGCAGGAACGGTGAAGAAAACCTGATACTGCAGATTGACCTTTCTAACATATACCAGCCGATTACCGCAAAATACTTACTTTTAGGTATTGCAAAACTTCTTCACACCTCGTACCTTTGCAGCAAAGAAAATACAAGAGTATGATCAAACGAAAGTACCATATTATATATATGGATATACACCCCTCGACTATCGAAGCGCACTGTTCAAGAAAAGAACAGTGCGTTTTTTTTATGAACAAAATAGAACAACGTTCACTATTAACCCTTTACCCTCATCATGCAAACTCTGAAAGATGACATTCGGCAGCGCATCATCGCTACCGCTCGTGCAGAATTTATCGCACATGGCGTACGTTGCACCTCCATCCGCACAGTGGCTCGCAAGTCAGGTGTCGCTGTAGGAAACCTCTACAATTACTTCAGCAGCAAGGATGAACTGTTTTGCGAGGTGCTGCGTCCTCTCACCAAGGCGTTGAATAAACACATCCTGTCGCACAATGACGAAAAGTTCCTGTCGATTGACGTGTTCAACATGCGGCAACACCAAATAGATTACATCTTTGCCATGCTCGCCATCATCAAAGACTTCCGCCCGGAGCTTCGACTTCTCCTATTCAACTCGGAGGGTACGTCGCTACAAGGATATAAAGACAAGATGGTGGACAGACAGATGAAGGTGGGCATGGAATACCTGCGACTGATGAAAGAACGCTATCCACATCTCAACGCCAACATTTCGCCATTCTTGGTTCACATCACTTGCTCTACATGGATAACCGTTTTCTGCGAGATTGTAGAACACGAAGATTACAGCGACGAGGATATCAAAGTTGCCTTGGAGCAGTACATGGACTTTAGCATGGCAGGTTGGAAAGCATTACTCAAACCATAAGGACTAAATTTTAAAAGACAATAATATATGATGAAGACTCTCAAACGTTTAGGAGCTTACATGGGAGGGCGCAAATACTTGCTGCCATGCTCCGTAGTACTGTCGGCAGTCAACGGACTGCTGTCGCTTGTCCCATTCATACTCTTGTGGCTCGTGGTGCGCACGCTACTAATAGCCAAGGGCAACCTCTCAAACACACCCCTTATAGACTATGCTCTATGGGCTTTTGTTATATCGGTGGCAAACGTGTTGCTCTACTTTTTGGCTCTGATGCTTTCTCATCTTGCAGCATTCCGTATCGAAACCAACATGAGGCGCAAGGCGATGCAACGACTGATGCGTGCACCATTGGGCTATCTCGATGAACAAAATACGGGACGTATGCGCAAAATCATTGATGAGGATTCGGGACAGACACATACTTTCGTGGCGCACCTGCTACCCGATGTGGCGAGCTGTGTCGTTGCTCCGATAGGTGTTATCGTACTGTTATTCGCTGTGGATTGGCAGTTGGGTGTGGCTGCAATAATACCTCTCATTGGCGCGATAGGCATTATGGGATATATGATGAACCCGAAGAACAACCAATTTCAAAGACTCTACCTTGATGCGCAGGAGAAGATGGGGGCAGAGGCAGTGGAATATGTCAGAGGTATTCCCGTGGTCAAGGTGTTCCAACAGACGGTCTTCTCGTTCAAACGCTTCTACGATAGCATTATCAGCTACCGCGACCTTGTCATCAAGTGTACGCTTGTGTGGCGCACGCCAATGTCATTTTATATACTTGCTATCAATGCCTTTGCCTTCATCCTCGTTCCTACTGCTATTATCCTGATAGGACTCGGTGGAGATACAAGCACAATTATTGCCAACGTGATTCTTTATGTGGTGATTGCACCGCTCATCGCTTCCAACGTGATGAAAGCCATGTATCTCAGTCAGGATCTATTCATGGCAAACGAGGCTGTGGAACGATTAGAGCAGCTCACTGATATTGCACCGCTCTCGCAGCACGACGAGCCAAAACGGGCAGAAGCGTACGACATTCGTTTCAACGATGTTTCGTTCCGATATGAGGGAGCGGAGAAAGATGCAGTGAGTCATATCAACCTGACCATTCCCGAAGGAAAGACGGTTGCGCTTGTAGGAGCGTCGGGCAGCGGAAAGACCACGATAGCAAGATTAATACCCCGTTTTTGGGACGTATGTCAGGGCAGCGTTACCATAGGAGATGTAGACGTGAGAGACATGCGCAAGGACGAGCTGATGCGCAACGTGTCGTTCGTCTTCCAGAACACCCGTCTGTTCAAGACTTCGCTCATCGAAAACCTACGTTACGGCAATCCTGATGCAACAACCGAGCAGATTAACCGTGCCATCGACCTCTCACAAAGTTGCGAGATTATCGACCGGCTACCACAGGGATTGGATACCGTTATCGGTGCCGAAGGCACTTATCTTTCGGGAGGTGAGCAACAACGTATTGTTCTTGCCCGTGCCATTCTGAAAGATGCTCCTATCGTGGTACTCGATGAGGCAACCGCCTTTGCCGACCCCGAAAACGAACAGCTTATCCGTAAGGCACTGGCACATCTCACCCAAGGAAAAACCGTGCTAATGATAGCTCATAGACTAACCACTGTGCAGGATGCCGATAGCATCGTAGTTGTGGACAACGGCAAGATAGTCGAACAGGGAACGCACAAGGAACTATTGAGCAGGGAAAAGCAATACCACCGTATGTGGAATGAATATCAACAATCCGTTTCGTGGAAACTATCATCTATTAAAAGTCATAAAGTCATAAAGTCATGATTAAATATTTTCAAAACCGTTTCGCTCTTACGGAAAAAGGGGCAAAAGACTTGCGGCAAGGCATCATCTTTTCGACACTGCTCAACCTTGTGCTGATGCTGCCACCCACTTATTTGTTTTTCTTCCTGATGGAGTATCTCGATAATATGCCAATGAATGCCCCTCATACGTTGTGGTTTTATCTCCTCGTGGCAGCAGGACTAATGGTTGTGATGCTCGTGGTGATGCGTCGGCAATACGACAGTACCTATACCACCGTATATAATGAGAGTGCGCAACGCCGTATCTCCTTAGCCGAGAAACTGCGCCGTTTGCCTCTCGCCTTCTTTGGTGAGCGCAATCTTTCCGACCTCACTGCCACTATTATGGAAGACTGCACACTATTGGAAACAACGTTCTCGCACGCCATTCCCCAACTGTTTGCTTCCGTGGCGAGCATGGTCATTATCGCAGCGGGAATGTTCTGTTACGACTGGCGATTAGCCATCGCTCTGTTTTGGGTAGTGCCTTTTGCCTTGGTGGTGCTATTAATTTCACGAAATCGAATGGACAAGGCTTTTACACGTATCTACCACATCAAACGAGGAGTGAGCGAACAGATACAAGAAGGACTGGAGTGTGTGCAGGAAATCAAATCGTACAATGGCGAGGACGAATATAACCAGCGGTTTGACCAGCGATTAAAAACATTAGAAAAAGAACTTGTTGCCGGTGAACTCTTGACAGGTGCGTTTGTCAACATCTCCGCTGTATTGCTTAAATTGGGTATGCCTACCGTCATCGTTGTAGGCGCATGGATGCTTCAGCGTGGCGACGTGTCGGTGTTCGTCTATTTGGCGTTCCTCCTTGTTTCGGCAATGGTTTATAATCCTATCCTTGAAGTATGCAATCACCTTGCCATTCTTACTTTTCTCGATGTGCGCATCAAACGAATGAAAGAGATGGAGGCAATGCCCATACAGACGGGTAACACAGAGGTGGAAGTTTCGAACTATGACATTGAGTTCCACAACGTCAGCTTTTCCTACGAAACAGACAAGCAGGTGCTTCACAATGTTTCATTCACTGCCCGACAAGGCGAGATAACCGCACTTGTTGGATCATCTGGAGGAGGAAAAAGCACCGCAGCCAAGCTCGCTGCACGCTTTTGGGATATCAATAGCGGTAAGATAACACTGGGCGGACACGACATCTCTGACATAGAACCAGAGACGTTGCTCAAAAATTACGCCGTAGTATTCCAAGACGTGATGCTCTTCAATGCCTCTGTTGCCGACAACATACGCATTGGAAAGCGCGACGCCACCGATGAGGAAGTAAGGCATGTGGCACGATTGGCACAGTGCGATGAATTCGTCCGTCGTATGCCACAAGGCTACGACACGGTGATAGGCGAAAATGGAGAAACCCTTTCGGGTGGGGAGCGGCAGCGTATCTCCATAGCCCGTGCGCTCTTAAAAGATGCTCCTGTCATCCTCTTGGACGAAGCAACCGCCAGCCTTGATGCCGAGAACGAGACAAAGATTCAGGCTGGTATCTCCGAACTGGTGCGCAACAAAACTGTCATTATCATTGCGCACCGCATGCGCACCGTATTGGGTGCCGACCACATCATAGTACTCTCGGGCGGAACAGTCGTAGAGCAGGGTGCACCCGATGAACTAATGGCACACAATGGGACTTTTGCACAAATGGTGAGACTGCAACAGGATACTCCTTCGGCAAACATCTCATCAAAAATAAAAACAGAAACCAAATAAAAGGAAGCAATCATGAAAATCGAAAAAATCAACAATCTTTTCAGGCAGCTGGCGAACTGGATTTTGCGCCATCGGCTTGTTGTGGGTGCGCTGTTTGCGGTGGTCATCGCCTTTTCGCTCGTTGGAGCCAAGCGCATCGTGGTAAGAACTTCGTTCGATGACTATTTTTTGAGCGACGACCCTATACTGCTCAAGACCAACGAATTCAAGTCTATCTTTGGTAACGACTACTATGTGGCAGTGCTGGTAAAGAACAAGGACATCTTCTCCAACCGCAGTCTCACACTCATTCGTGAGCTGAGCAACGAACTGAAAGATAGTTTGTCGTACGCCGACAAGGTAACATCGCTCACCGACCTTGAGTTTGCCTCTGGTACGGAGGAAGGTATGACCATTGAGCAGATTGTACCCGAGCAAATTCCATCGGATGCCGCTGGACTGAAAGAAATCAAGCGCAAGGCTTACAGCAAACCCTATCTGGCAAAGAAAATGGTATCGACCGATGGAACAATGACATGGATCATGGTAAAGCTGCGTCCCTTCCCTGCCGACAGTGTGTGGAAGAAGACGAGCGACATGGCTCCCGACATGATTACCGGTAGGGAAGCTGGACATATCATAGGCAAGGAGAAATATGCAGAACTGTCGCCCGCTGCTGCGGGAATGCCTTATCTGAGCTATGAGAAGGTGGTCTATCTCAAGGGCGAAATGGGACGATTGTTCCTCTTCGCATTCATCATCTCTATTGTGGTAATGCTCATTGTAACTCGTTCGCTACGCGGAGTAATAGCGCCATTGCTCACCTCTGTCTTAGGACTGCTCATCAGCTTTGGCATCATCGGCTGGACAGGTATCTACATCGACATGACTACCATGATGATAGCCGTCATTCTCACCTTTGCTTGCTCCATTGCCTACAACATCCACCTGTACAACTTCTTCAAGACGCGCTTCGTAGAGACAGGTAGGCGCAGACAATCCATCATCGACGCAATGGGCGAAACTGGTTGGGGCGTATCGCTCTCGGCACTCACCACCGTGGCTGCCATGATGACTTTCCTTTCCATGAACATCGTACCCATGCAGGCAATTGGTATCAACACATCAATCTGTCTGCTCGCCATACTGATTACCTGCCTTTTCATGACTCCCTTTCTGTTGTCGTTTGGCAAGGATAGAAAACCAGCCGTCAACATGTCGAAGAGCTTTGAGGGTTATATTGGCAATCGGTTTGAGCAATTCGGGAGCTTTGTGATACGCCATCATCGGGGCATTGTCGCGTTGTCGGTGGTGCTGACGATTTTCTGTGGCATCGGACTCTTCTTCATCGAGCCAGCGTTCGACATTGAGAAGACGATGGGGAGAAAAGTGCCTTACGTCAACAAATTCCTCAACCTTTGTGAGACGGAACTCGGCTCCATGTATGCCTACGATTTGATGATTACGCTGCCACACGACAACGATGCCAAGAAACCAGGAAATCTACAGAAGCTCGACCAATTGTCAAAAATTGCTGATGGCTACAAGCTAACGAAACGCCACAACTCCATTACCGACATCGTGAAAGACATGAATTGCACACTCAACGGAAACAAGCAGCAATTTTACACCATTCCCGACAATGCCGATATGGTGGCACAGTTGCTGTTGCTGTACGAAAACGCCGGCGGAACGGAGTCGGAATACTGGATGGACTACAACTATAAACGGCTAAGGCTACAAATAGAACTGAATGACTACAACTCCAACGAGGCGGAAAAGGAAATGAACGACCTTCAGGCGGAGGCACGCCGTCTCTTCCCCGATGCACACGTCTCGGTGGTGGGGAATATTCCGCAATTCACCGTCATGCAGCAGTATGTGGAGCGAGGACAAATGTGGTCGATGATACTGTCGGTATTGGTGATCGGCATCATCCTCGTACTGATTTTTGGAAATTGGAAAGTGGGACTCGTAGGGATGATACCCAACATTGCCCCTGCCATTATCGTAGGTGGAATGATGGGCTGGCTGGATTATCCGCTTGATATGATGACCGCCTCGCTCATCCCAATGGTCTTGGGTATAGCCGTCGATGATACCATTCACTTCATCAACCATAGTCATGTGGCAT
>URFI01000128.1 GCA_900547085.1 uncultured Prevotella sp. | reverse complement strand
ATATTATTGATAAACAGGCGTTTATATCTTTTTCTCGCTATTTGATAGAATACTCGAAAACACTTGCCCGCCAAACTCAATGACTTTGGGCTCCAAACTCAATGACTTTGGGTGCTAAACTCAATGACTTTGGATGCCAAACTCATTGCTATTGAAATGCTCTTCAGCAGGGGCGTGATTCCCCTTGTCATGCTTGCACCCCCGCGAGCGGTAAAAAATGTAGGCGTTTTATTTTGAAAATAGGTCAAATAAGCGTAACTTTGCAAGCCTATATTGCATACAATCTTATTAAAAAGAATGCCATCTGTACAAATTAAGAAGGTCGAGTCGCTGCGCGATTTGAGAACGTTCGTTGACTTTCATTACGACCTTTATGAGGGAAACCCATACGATGTTCCGAATCTTTTCATGGACGATATGAACACCTTGCGTAAAGATAAGAACGCTGCATTTGAGTTTTGCGAGGCAGAATATTATATTGCGTACAAACAAGGTAAAGTAGTAGGGCGCGTAGCAGCCATCATTAACCATCGAGCCAATGAAAAATGGAAAACGAAGATCGTGCGTTTTGGCTGGATTGACTTCATAGATGACTTGGAGGTATCTCGCGCCTTGTTTGATGAAGTGGCTGCCTATGGCCGTTCAAAAGGCATGACCGAGATGGTGGGTCCTTTGGGTTTCACCGACATGGATCCTGAAGGAATGCTCACGTGGGGCTTTGATAAGCTCAGTACGATGATTACCATTTACAATTATCCTTACTACCCACAGCATATAGAGAAGTTGGGCGGATGGGAAGTTGACCAGAATTATGTGGAATATTTCTTTGACGTTCCTAAGGAAATTCCTGAGAAATATGCGAAGATAGCCGAGGTTGTAGAATCGCGTTACAACCTGCACATCAAGAAACTGACTCGAAGGGAAGTGAAAAAGACTGATTATGGACGAAAGGTTTTTGACATCATCAACGAGACGTACAAAGACCTTTATGGCTATTCCGAACTCAGTGAGAAGCAGATTGATCACTATGTGAACATGTATCTTCGCTTCGCCGATTTGAACATGATTACGCTCATTGAGGATTGGAATAAGGATAGGAAGCTCATTGGCGTGGGCATTTCAATTCCATCCCTGTCGTATGCCTTGCAAAAATGCCGTAGAGGCCGCTTGCTTCCCTGGGGGTGGTGGCATCTGTTGCGGGCCATCAAGTTTCAAAAGACAGGCGGTGGCGGCGACTTGCTGTTGATGGGTGTGCTGCCCGAGTATCGATCCAAGGGTGCCAACGCCTTGTTGTTCACCGACTTGATACCTGTGTTTAACAAGTATGGATTCACTTGGGCCGAGAGTCAAGTGGAGCTGGAAACCAATGAGGGCGTGCAAAGTCAATGGGGACCGCTGAAGCCTACGAATCATAAGCGTCGCAGCTGTTTCAAGAAGAAGATTTAATTCTTGCCCACAGTCGTATCGGGTAAGTGGATTCTTTTTGGGGTTTTAAACGCTCTTTCGTGCGTGACGATGGTATGTAGGGTGTGCTGATTTGGTAGAAACCATCCCCTACGGAACTGCTGAAAACGAATAACAATCAAAAAACCGATGACTGATAAAAACAAGCAAGAATTACAATCGACGAATCATAACAATACCGCTTCTGCTCTGGTTGGGGCAGAAGAAACCGTTTCTTATACAGACGACAACATCCGACACCTGTCGGATATGGAGCATGTGCGTACCCGTCCGGGCATGTACATCGGCCGATTGGGCGATGGAAACTTGCCCGAGGATGGCATCTATGTGCTGTTGAAAGAAGTGATTGACAACTCCATCGACGAGTTTAAGATGAAGTCGGGCGACCGAATCGAGATTGACGTGGAAGACAACCTGCGCGTCAGCGTGCGCGATTACGGTCGTGGTATTCCGCAAGGCAAACTGGTAGAGGCCGTGAGCATGCTGAATACGGGTGGAAAATACGATTCGAAAGCGTTTAAGAAGAGTGTGGGCCTGAACGGTGTGGGCCTCAAAGCCGTGAATGCTTTGAGTGCACATTTCGAGGTGAAGTCGTACAGAGAAGGAAAAGTTCGCTCCATCACGTTTGAAAAAGGTGAGATTAAGACCGATCAGACCGATAAAACGCAGGATGAAACGGGTACCTATGTGTATTTTGAACCCGACAACACGCTGTTCAAGAACTACTCTTTCCATGATGATATCGTGGAAAACATGCTGCGCAACTATACCTATCTGAATGCCGGGCTCACCATCATGTACAACGGACGGCGCATCAAAAGCCGTAACGGGTTGGAAGATTTGCTCAACGACAACATGACAACGGACGGATTGTACCCTATTGTTCATGTGGTTGGCGATGACATCGAGATTGCCTTCACGCATACGAATCAGTACGGAGAAGAATACCACTCGTTTGTCAACGGGCAACATACCACACAGGGAGGCACGCATCAGAGTGCTTTCAAGGAGCATATCGCCAAGACTATCAAAGAGTTTTACGACAAAAACTACGAGTACACCGACATTCGAAACGGCCTTGTGGCGGCCGTAGCCATCAACGTGGAAGAGCCTGTTTTCGAGAGTCAGACCAAGATTAAACTTGGGTCGACGCTCATGGCGCCTGGCGGTGAGACCATCAACAAGTACGTTGGCGATTTCATCAAGCGTGAGGTGGACAACTACCTGCACATCCACAAGGAAGATTGTGCGGACGTGTTGGAGACTAAAATCAAGGCCAGCGAGCACGAACGCAAAGCTATGGCGGGGGTAACTAAGCTCGCCAGAGAGCGTGCCAAGAAGGCCAACCTGCACAATAAGAAGTTGCGTGACTGCCGAATTCATTTCAGTGATGAGAAAAATGACCGCAAGGAGGAGAGTTGTATCTTTATTACCGAGGGCGATTCGGCCAGCGGCAGCATTACCAAGAGCAGGGATGTGAACACGCAAGCGGTGTTCTCGTTGCGGGGAAAACCACTCAATTCGTATGGATTGACCAAGAAAGTGGTGTACGAAAACGAAGAGTTCAACCTCTTGCAGGCGGCTCTCGACATTGAAGATGGCTTGGACACGCTGCGCTACAACAAGGTGATTGTCGCCACGGATGCCGATGTTGATGGCATGCACATCCGTCTGTTGATCATCACTTTCTTTCTACAGTTCTTCCCCGAACTTATCAAGAAAGGGCATGTGTATGTGTTGCAGACGCCTCTTTTTCGTGTGCGTAACCGCAGAACGAAGATTAAAAATAAGCAAGTGATAGCAGATGCGGATGCCAGTCGTGACAAAAAAGAGCGAAAGAGCGATTTCATCACACGTTATTGTTATAGCGATGAAGAGCGACAAGAAGCGATTAAGGATCTGGGACCCGAGCCTGAAATCACCCGATTCAAAGGATTGGGAGAGATATCTCCTGACGAATTCGTCCATTTCATCGGTCCCGATATGCGACTGGAACAAGTGACACTGCACAAAAACGACCAGGTACAAAAACTTTTGGAGTATTACATGGGCAAGAATACCATGGAACGACAAAACTTTATCATCGATAATCTGGTGGTCGAGGAAGACCTTCCGGAAGACGAACTCAAATCAATTGACTGACAATCTTTGTCATTTAGACGAACAATCAAGGTTGTTTAGACGGAGAATCTATGTCTTTTGGGCGAACAATTCTTTTATTTAAAATCAAACAAATGAGACGACTCGTTGCTTCATGTTGGGTACTATGGATAGTTTATTCAGTATCCGCTCAAATCAATATTAATTTCGGAAAAGATTCACCTCTTCGCAAGTTACAAATTGCGGAGATGGCCATCAACAATCTTTATGTTGATACGGTGAAAGAAGATAAGCTGGTTGAAGATGCTATTCGTGGTATGTTGGAGAAGTTGGACCCACACTCTTCTTATACAACGGTGAAAGAAACCAAGGCCATGACTGAATCTTTGCAGGGATCTTTTGAAGGTATAGGTATTCAGTTCAACATGATGCAAGACACACTCATGGTCATTCAGACCATTACCAATGGTCCGTCGGAGAAGGTGGGCATCATGGCTGGTGACCGAATCGTGAGTGTTAACGACAGTAGCATTGCGGGTGTCAAGATGGCACGCGAAGAGATTATGCGGCGGTTGCGTGGAAAGAAAGGAACAAAAGTAAAGTTAGGCATCCTCCGTAAGGGCATTGGTGAGCGGCTTTACTTTACAGTAGTGCGCGATAAGATACCCATGAAAACCGTTGATGCCAGTTACATGCTCCGTCCCCAATTAGGCTATGTGCGCATAGGGAGCTTTGGTGCGACCACTTATGATGAGTTTATGGCCTGTATCACTGCACTGAAAAAGCAGGGAATGCGTGACCTTGTCTTGGATTTGCAGGACAATGGAGGCGGGTATTTGCAAGCTGCGGTGAAGATTGCCAATGAGTTTTTGCAGCGCAACGACTTGATTGTTTATACCAAAGGACGACGCGCAGAGCGTATAGAATATAAGGCACACGGGAACGGTGGTTTGCTTTCGGGCAAGGTGATGGTGCTGGTGAATGAGTTTTCAGCATCTGCTGCCGAGATTGTTACAGGCGCTATCCAAGACCAAGACAGAGGACAAGTGGTTGGACGGCGTTCGTTTGGGAAGGGTTTGGTGCAGCGTCCAATCGATTTTCCTGATGGAAGTATGATGCGACTCACCATCGCTCACTACTATACGCCATCGGGACGTTGTATCCAGAAGCCATATATTAAAGGTGATAACGAAAGTTATGCCCGTGAATTGGACACTCGTTTCAAGCATGGAGAACTGTATAGTGCCGACAGTATTCATTTCGCTGACTCGCTGAAGTATAAGACTTTGCGCCTCAAACGCACGGTATATGGCGGCGGAGGCATCATGCCTGATTACTTTGTTCCACTCGACACGACCAAATTCACACCATATCATCGGCAGTTGGCAGCCAAGGGAATCATCATTACAGAGAATCTCAAGTATGTTGACCAACACCGCAAACAACTGCAAAAACAATATCCTACCTTCGCAAAGTTTGTGCGTGAGTTTGATGTTCCGCAGCAGTTGGTAGATGCAGTGATTCGCTCTGGTGAGAAAGAAAAGGTCAAACCGAAGGATAAGGAGGAATTACAAACGACCTTACCCGCCGTGAAAAACCAGCTCAAGGCATTGGTTGCACGCGATTTGTGGGACATGAATGAGTATTTCCAGATTATCAATGAGACCAATGATATTGTTCTCAAGGCCGTTGAACTGATGAAATAAGGCGAAGACGGGACAGGACTTAAAAAGCCTTGTGTTATCTCCTCAATGGTGAGTGTCTTATTCTTTCCTACCACTAATAGTGGCACTACGAGTACACGCTCATGACGATAGCCGGCATTGATGCTATCGCCAGCGTTGAATATTCATGGACTTTACGGGGGAATGACGCAGGTTTGGCAACGGTATTTAGCACCGTTGTTTGCTGGTCATGATACTTAGAACCATCTCATCAGTCGTGCCCATGGCATCCTTGCCAATGCTGGTGAGGTTGCGTATCGAGCGATCCACGTCCTCGTCGATGATGCCTTCTGCCGACGTTACATGCTTGTTTTCCATTGATAGCAGAGCCGAAAGTACCGCAGTGCTGACACCTGAGCTGATTTTCAGTGAGCAACTGGGCTTGGCTCCATCGCAAATCATGCCGGTAAGGTTGGCAATCATGTTCTTGATGGCATGACAGATGTGGGCATAGTCGCCGCCCATAAGGTAGGTGATGCCACAGCTTGAGCCGATACTGGCCACCACACAGCCGCACAGAGCCGACAGTTTGCCCAGGCTCTGCTTGATGTAAATGGCTGAAAGATGACTGAGTGTCAGTGCGCGAATAAGCTCTTCTTCCGTATTCTCGTTTTCCATGGCATACACCACCACTGGGTTTGTGGCGCAGATACCCTGGTTTCCCGACCCGCTATTGCTCATCACCGGTATCATGGCCCCACCCATTCGAGCGTCGCAGGCCAATGCCGTCTTGGCGATGATGTGCGAGTAGATGCTGTTACCAAATATCCCTCGACTCAATGGGCGATCCATTGTCTTGCCCAAGCAGTGTCCGTAGTTGCCTTTCAGCGATTGATTGGCAGCATTCATGTTATACTCTTTGGTTTTCAGCATAAACCTGATTTCGTCGATGGGGGTGGTGGTGGCGAAGTCGTAGACCATCCTGAAGGAAAGCTGTATGCCGTTCTCCTCCGGTTCATCTTGTTTCCTCAGCCCTTTGTCGAGCAGGATTTCCCCATTTTTACATAGGTGTACAAAGTTTGTATGCGCACCTGCGATGATGGCTTTTGCCGTTTGATTGTTTGCTTGGCATGTCACCTCAATGTACAGTTTCTCGGTAATTCCCTGTTTGAGTTGGATGTCTATGCGTTTTTCCTCTATGTATTTCTTCGCTTCTTCCAGCGTCTGTGGTGTGAGATCCTTGATTACTTCCAACTGATATTCACTCTTTCCTACAATGCCGCCCAAGGCAATGGCGATGGGTAGTCCTATCATTCCGGTGCCTGGAATGCCCACACCCATGGCGTTTTTCAGGATGTTTGAACTCAGTAGGGCGGTTATTTTCTCGGGTCGACAGCCCAACAACTCCGTCGCTTTGGCCGTACATAGCGCCACAGCCATGGGTTCTGTGCATCCAACGGCAGGCACTACTTCCTGGTGGATGAGCTGTATGATTTGTTTTCGGATATGTTCTTCAAGCATGGTTTTGTAGATTCAAATGGTTTTTATATCGTGGTTTGTTTGTATGTAAGATAGCTTTACCCGTGCAAAGCAGGCTGCCTTGCCACGCAGCACAGACCGTATTGCGTGGCAAGGGCGTGCAAGGTTAGTCGCGATTGCGATAAGCCTCCAGTCCTTTCTTCAAGAAATCGAGGTACGCCGACACATCTTCTTTATAGCTGTAT
>URFI01000127.1 GCA_900547085.1 uncultured Prevotella sp. | reverse complement strand
AAAATATGATGAAATGAGCAAATTTTGAACAATGAGTTTTGCAGAGGTCTCAGAATGTCAGTGGGGTGAGCATGCTCCAAACGGGTGCGAGTGTGGCAAAGCCTGTGATACATGGCATGTATGGCAACCGTATTTTGGTGGTGAGCCGAGGCGCTAAGCTTACAGGACAGCAGTGGGGGATAGACCATGCGCCAGAAATTGACAAGAATGCCTTCAGCGATGTGGTAGTAGTGAAAGGCTCTGAGTCGGTAAGATATGGCGCGGAAGCATTGGGTGGCATCATTTTGATGAATGCCAAACCCTTGCCGTATGGCGCACCTCAGGTGCAAGCCGACGTGATGAGCTACTATGGAAGCAACGGACGGCAGGTAGGAACAGTAGGACAAATGCAGGGAACGATGCCTTTTAACCGCCAAATAGCGTGGAGCTTGCAAGGCACTTTTGAACACTCGGGCGACCGAAGTACGGCGGCTTATCTGCTCAACAACACAGGCATGCGGCAACGCAACGCCGCTTTTTCGCTTGGATATCAGCACGACCAGTGGCGCGTAGAAACGGGGTACAGCTTGTTTTGGCAGAAAATGGGGGTGATGCGTAGTGCGCAAATGGGCAACGAGCAGCTGTTGCAAGAGCGCATCAGGATAGGGCAACCGGTAGAGTTTACGCCTTTTACCTATCAAATAGATTATCCCTTTCAGCGCGTGGCACACCATACCGCCTTTGTCAATGTTTATTATCAGCCAAGTAGGGGCGTGAAATGCAGTTGGCAAACCACCTATCAAGCCGACGACAGGCGTGAAAATCGCATCCGTCGTATGAACCATTCGGACATCCCTTCGGTTAGTCTTTTCTTGCAATCCCTGCAATCACAATGGCATTGGAGCAAGCTGTCTGACCGTTGGAAAACAGAGTGGGGAGTGCAAGGTGTGCTCATGAAGAACAGCAATGAACGTGGTACTGGCGTTGTACCAGTAATACCCAACTATACAGAAACAACGTTTGGCACTTATGCCATTGCTAAGTATTTGGGCGATATCTGGGGAACAGAGGCAGGTGTGCGTTATGACAATCAGCTCACTCGTGCCGATGGATACGATTGGACAGGTCATCGATATGGGGGCAACAGGCATTTTGAAAATGTTACTTTCACGTTCGGCGGTCATCAGCATTTAGGAAATCTATTGACATTGGCGACCAATTTTGGCATGGCATGGCGTGCGCCACACGTCTACGAACTCTACAGCAATGGCAATGAACTAAGTTCTGGCACGTTTGTGAAAGGCGATTCTACGTTGCGTTCAGAGCAAAGTTACAAGTGGGTTACGTCGTTATGTTATCATGATTCTTGGGTACATGCTCGTATAGATGCGTATTTACAGTGGATCAATCATTATATTTACGATTATCCTACACGGCAAAACGTGGTAGTAGTATCGGGAGCGTATCCTGTGTTTCAGTATGTTCAAACCAATGCCTTGTTTCGTGGGGTGGATGTGGACGTGCATCTTTATCCGCTACAGACGCTCGATTATAGGGTGTATGGTTCATGGATATGGGCAAACGAACAACGAACAAAGGCATATTTGCCATACATTCCGTCGTTTAAGTTCACGCAACAGCTCACTTGGACACCCTCTTTTCGTGGTGCATGGCAGCCTTCTGTGGGCATTGAACACCGCTATGTGGCCAAACAACGCAGGTTTAATGCGGCTACCGACCTGGTGGACGATACGCCTGCGGCATACCATTTGGTGGGCTTTAACTGTGGCGTTACCTGGAAAATGCCTCATCATCAACAACTATCCTTGTTGTTTGAAGGAACCAATGTGTTGAATCAATTATATAAGGAGTACACCAACCGAAGCAGATATTATGCACACGACCTTGGGAGGGACATTCGTTGCACCCTTCGTTGGAGGTTTAATTGAGGTAGTTGACGAGTTCACGAGTTAACAAGTTGACCAGTTGATAGTTTTCGGGTTCATCAATATCGATAACCGTATTCATCATTTTATAAAAAACAAACATAATCAAAATAAAAAAAACAATGAGAACAAAGACCATATTTTCAACCGTTTTCGCATACCTCTGTATGTTGTTGGTATTCGTAGTAGTATCGTGTAAGCCCGAAGAGGCTGTGGATGAAACAAAAAACAAGTTGCACGAAGACCCGGTGAAGGCCGTGTTTACCTTGCAAGAGGGGTCCATCAAGGGTAACAAATCGTTTAACCAGCAGTTGGTGTTGGCTGATTTTACCCCATCGGCAACGCCGGCACAACAAATCGTTTGGGAAATAACACCCAAAGAAGGATGGCACGTCAGCAGTGCGCTTAAACACTTTCAAGTGAAGAGCGTCAAGGAGAATCCGGCGGTAGTGTACCACTTGTCCATTGAGTATTATAACAGCAAGGGGCAGAAAATCAATCACCAGTTCTTCGATTTGGGACAAGATAAGATACACCAGCACTTCTTTTCGCTGTACAAGACCACTACGGTACTCGGTAAAACAGGCAAGGCTCGCGTGACAGATAAGAGTCAATTGCCCTACGATTATTGCTATGTGGACCAATACAATGGGGTAGACATGGGGGCTACCAACCCCGTTGGATTTGACGGGTTGTTGCAGATTGTGCATCCGAGTGAAGCGTTCAACCTGTCAGTCGACTTGCTGCATGCAGCTCAAAGCAAATATGATAAGGACAATCGATTGTCACCTTTCTATCTTCCTGCAGCTGCTCTCACCTCTACCGGTCAGTGGGACATTACGGTGTCGCTGCCCTTTGACGTCGACGGACAGGTGGCTCAAGGGGACGCGAAACCCCTCGATGCGTCGCTGTTTCAACCCAAAACGGTGGAAATAGAGGTGTATGAGGGACATTTGCATGGCAAAAAAGCGTTTCATCAAAACGGATATTCAAAGAATAATGAATATTTGGGGAAGTCGTATCGGTTGAAATACACCTTAGAAAACAATCGGTGGGTGGCTGATAAAACAAATCCTACATGGGTGAACATCTTGGGAAGTGCCAAAGAATATGCCATCTATGCCTTCGCATTGCGCTATTTCAACGATAGGCATGAGGATATAACGGGGCAGATTGTGGACAAGGGTGAAGGCCAACACCATCAACATTTCTTTACCGCAAGCAATATCAAACCTTCGTATGGTGGGGTAGAGGAGGCGACGGATGGCAACAACTCCGACTTTTTCAATTACACCTATTGCGACACTGATCCATGGAATAAGACCAATCATGATGACCATGCTGTTTTTAATGATGACAATCATCCCATTGGACTCAAAGGTTATTTTGCCTTTAAGCGTGCGCATAAGCAGTTTACGTTGAGCGTTAGGTTGATGCGTGCACGGCAGTCAAAGTTGGTGGGGGGAAAGCCTTCTGTCTTTTATCAGCCAACCAAGCAACAGCAAGCCGAAGAGAAATGGATGCCAAGCATAGACATTCCGGTGAGAGTGTATATGGATGTGGACGAAAAAAGCCTGGACATGATTGATGATGGCAGCATTCAACACTTTGAAACAATGAAGCTGAGCGACCTTTCTACTCGCGACCAAGGCATCGTAACGACAATGATGAAAGCCTTCGACCTGAAAGATTTTAAGGTGGCTCTGGCTGAGTTTTATTGGCTGATGAACGACACTCCCGCTCACGACGGTAAGGGTTTCTGGTTCTAAGGCAGCCCTGCAAACTGCTTGATACAACACAGCTTGGCAGGCCTTGCTGCGCCCTTTGCCGTTCAACGAACCGCTCGGGTGCGAGATGAGCCTGCCAAGCTGTTTCCTATCCTCATCCATGCGTTACCCAACGTATGGGTGATGATTTTTCCGTCTCCATGCTACTGCCCTTCAATCTCCATGCTTTTGGTGCCCAAACTCAATGCTTTTGGAGTCCAAACTCAATGCTTTTGGAGTTCAAACTCAATGCTTTTGAAAGTTATGTTCTGACTGCTTTGTAACCAATTGCTATTCAGATGGTTGTGATGTTATAGCGGGTGAGGTTCTCAGGCGTTGCCAACGTCTTCAAGGCGTCATTCGTTTATTTGTTGCTGTTGGGTGGGGTAGGTGGCTCGTTTGATTGCTGTCGCCATTCGATGGCTTTCAAACGGTTGTACTCTTCCATGGAAAGTAACACCACACTCTTGTCTTCAGAGCGTTGTACCAACAGCGTTTCGTTGCCGTTGGCCACTTCATCCATGTAGCTGATGGGGTCTGTCGCGTATCTTAGGATATCTATTATTTTCATGTAAGTAGTCGTTTGGGTTTGTGTGTTCGCAGTACTTTGTCCCGCAGACGGCATGGGTTGTTAGTGCGCTTCCAGCCAGTTTTTACCCCAACCGCCATCGGCTATCAGTGGAACCCGCAGCGGATATGCGTTTTGCATCTCTTCCATCACGATGCGTTCAACCTGCTCTTTTTCCTCAGGCAGCACGCTGAAATTGAGTTCGTCGTGTACCTGTAGAATCATCTTTGATTGGATGTTTTCTCGTTTGAACCGTTCGTAAATGCGTATCATCGCCACCTTGATGATGTCGGCAGCCGACCCTTGGATGGGTGCGTTGATGGCATTGCGCTCGGCAAAACCACGAACGGTGGCGTTGCGGCTGTTGATATCGGGGAGATAGCGGCGGCGATGGAAGAAGGTTTCCACATATCCTTGCTCGCGAGCCGTTGCTTTAGCCTGCTCCATATAGTCGTATACCTGCGGAAAGGTGGTAAAATAGCCGTCAATAAGCTGCTTGGCTTCGTTCCGATCGATACCCAATCGCTCAGCCAAGCCAAACACTGTGATGCCATAGATGATGCCGAAGTTGGCGCGTTTGGCCTTGGTTCGTTCATCACGCGTCACGTCTTTCATCTCCTTTCCGTATATTTTGGCAGCGGTGGCGGCATGGATGTCATAGCCATGTTCAAAAGCCTCGATCATGTGTTCGTCGCCACTGAGATGCGCCATGACACGCAATTCTATCTGACTATAATCGGCAGAGAAAAACAAACAACCGTCTTCAGGGATGAAGCACTTGCGTATCTCTTTCCCATCTTCGCCCCGTACGGGGATGTTTTGCAAGTTGGGGTCGCTCGAGGAGAGCCGACCTGTGGCCGTTACGGTTTGGTTGAACGAGGTATGAATGTGTCCTGTTCGGGGATTGATGAGCTTGGGTAGCGCGTCAACGTATGTCCCCAAGAGCTTTTTGAGCCCACGGTAATCCAGAATGAGGGTTACGATTTCGTTGCCAGCCGCATATTTTTGCAGTTCCTCTTCACTGGTAACAAACTGCCCGGTCTTTGTCTTTTTGGGCTTTTCGGCTATTTGTAATTTGCCGAAAAGAATGTCGCCCACCTGCTTAGGAGATGACACATTGAATGGCTCGCCTGCCAGTTCGTGAATCTGATGCTCCAAATCCAGCATTCGTTTGGTGAAGTTTTCTGACGTTTCCTTCAACGCTTCGGTATCTATGCGCACGCCGTTCATTTCCATTTCGGCCAGTACGTTCACCAAAGGCATTTCCATTTGGTAGAACAGATCAGCGACTCCAGCTTCCTTGAGTTTAGGTTCGAGCGCATTTTTCAGTTGTAATGTGATGTCAGCATCTTCACAAGCGTACTCATAGATGTCGGTAGGAGAGAGGTCGCGCATGTTTTTTTGGTTCTTTCCTCGCTCGCCAATCAGTTCTTCAATATGTATGGTTTGATAGTTGAGGTACACCTCTGCCATGTAATCCATGTTGTGACGAAGTTCGGGTTGCAGCACATAATGGGCAATCATGGTGTCGAACATCGGTCCTTTTAGTTCGATACCGTAATTGCGAAGCACTTCCAAATCGTACTTGATGTTTTGGCCTACTTTTACAATCTCCTCGTTTTCATAGAGAGGTTTGAATATTTTAACAAGATTTACAGCATCTTCACGGTTGGCCGGAACAGGCACATAAAATGCCTTTTTCGGCTCAACAGCAAAGCTCAAACCAACCAATTCTGCCTCCATGGGATTGGTTGAAGTGGTCTCAGTGTCTAGACTGAGAATTTTATTTGTTAAGAAAAAGTCACAAATTCGATGCGCTTCTTCCTGACTATCAATGAGTTTGTATTCGTAATGACCTGTTTTAAGGCTCTCAAAACTCGCGTTTTTTGGCTCAACCTGCCCAATTGCCGAGGATTCTGCAAAGAGATTGAGTTGTTTGTTTGCTGTTTTTGGGTTATTTTGTGATTTATTAAGGATTCTATTGGCGAACGTTTTGAATTCCAATTCGGTGAAGATTTCGGCCAATTTATTTTCATCTGGTTGTTTCAACTTCAAATCATCCAGATTCAACTCGATGGGAACATCGGTGCGAATGGTTGCCAAGAATTGTGACATCTTTATATCATCGATGGCATTTTCCACTTTCTCGCGCAACTTACCCTTAATCTCTGAGGTTCGTTTCAGCAGCTCCTCAATGGATCCGAACTGGTTAATAAGTTTTGAAGCGGTCTTTTCTCCCACGCCTGGACACCCCGGAAAGTTGTCGGAAGTGTCGCCCATGAGCGCCAAAAGGTCAATGACTTGTAGTGGGGTAGTGATATTGTATTTGTCGCATATCTCTTTTTCACCCAGCGTTTCGTAGCCCCCTCCGTGCCGTGGACGGTACATGAAAACGTTCTCTCTCACCAATTGTCCATAGTCTTTGTCAGGGGTAAGCATATAAGTATCAATGCCTTTTTTGCCCGATTTCATCGCTAATGTGCCGATAACATCGTCGGCTTCGAAGCCATCTACTTGCAAACTTGGAATGTGATAGGCCTCCAATATTTGTTTGATAATAGGCACCGCTTTCTTAATGTCTTCGGGTGTGGCTTCCCGTTGCGCCTTGTAAGCTGGGAAAGCCTCGTTCCTAAAGGTCAGTCCATGGTCGAATGCCACGCCAATATACGTGGGATTCTCTTTTGTCAGCACCTCGTTGAGGGTGTTGCAAAAGCCCATGATGGCCGATGTGTTGAGGCCTTTGGAGTTGATGCGCGGGTTGTTGATGAATGCGTAATACGACCTATAAATGAG
>URFI01000126.1 GCA_900547085.1 uncultured Prevotella sp. | reverse complement strand
ACCTACGAGCTAAGTATCGTTGTTGCTTTCTCAAGCTGCCTTTTTTTTATACCTTTTACATTTCTGTTAGAAACATAATGAAAAGTTACCCATATATAAACAATTTATAGCACAATGTTAGATACAACCATCCTACAACAGGTTAAAGATGTCTTTAAAGACTTAACCCATCAATATACCTTCAAAGTAACGGCGCATCCGCAACATGAAAAAGCCGCAGAACTAAAAGAATTTATCAACGACTTTGTCTCAACATCCCAGCTTTTTACGGCACAATTTGTGGAGACTGATGTCATGACTATTCACTTCTCCCTACTGAAAGACAATGCAGAAACAGGCGTTATGTTTCGTGGCATACCCAACGGTCATGAGTTTACGTCACTTCTTTTGGCTGTCCTTAATGCCGATGGCAAAGGTAAGAACCTGCCCGATGATGCGATTTGTAAGCGCATCCAACGTCTCAAAGGGAACATCAGACTGCAAACATACGTCTCGTTAACCTGCACTAACTGTCCCGACATCGTACAGGCGTTGAACGTCATGGCGCTAATCAGTCCAAAAATTACGCACGAAATGATAGATGGCGCCTTGTTTCAAGACGAGGTAGAGCGCTTGAATATTCAAGCTGTGCCAACGGTATATGCCAACGGAGAGTTGCTGCACATAGGACGAGGCAGCTTGGGAGAGCTGCTCACCAAATTAGAAGACATGATTGGCAGCGAAGAGGATGAGAACGAAGAACCAGTGGAACGCCATTACGATGTTGTAGTTGTGGGAGGTGGTCCTGCTGGAGCGTCGGCAGCTATTTATTCTGCACGCAAGGGTTTGCGTGTAGCTATCATTGCAAATAATATCGGTGGCCAGATGAAAGATACGGTTGGCATCGAAAACTTCATCTCTGTTCCCAAGACAACAGGAGCGAAGATGGCTGACAATCTCCTTACCCACCTCAAGGAATACCCTATTGATGTGTTTGACAACAGAAGGGTTGACAAGGCATTTTTCGACGAAGAACTGAAAAAGGTGCATGTAAAAGGCGGTGAAATATTTATCTCACCTGCGGTAATCATTGCCACTGGCGCAAGTTGGAGAAAGCTCAACGTACAAGACGAGGCTAAATATATGGGGCATGGCGTACACTTCTGTCCCCATTGCGACGGTCCTTTCTATAAGAACAAACATGTGGCAGTGGTCGGAGGAGGTAACTCCGGCGTAGAAGCGGCTATCGATTTGGCAGGCATCTGCAAAAAGGTAACCGTACTTGAATTTGGCGAGACCCTACGAGCTGACACCGTTTTGCAAGAAAAAGCGAAGAGCTTGGATAACGTGGAAATATTCACCATGGCACAAACCACGGCTATCGTGGGCGACGGACAGAAAGTAACAGCCATTCGTGTGAAGAACCGCAACAACGATGAAGAACGTGACATAGCAGTAGACGGCATCTTTGTACAGATAGGATTGGCGGCCAATGCCGACCCTTTCCGTGAGGCACTTCCGTTAAATCAACGCCACGAGATAGAGGTGGACAACTATTGTAGGACGTCCGTTCCTGGTGTTTATGCCGCTGGAGATGTGACCAACGTACCTTATAAACAGATTATGATTGCCATGGGCGAAGGAGCTAAAGCAGCCCTTTCAGCCTTTGACGACAGGATTAGGGGCGTAATATAGTTTGTCATTTGTTTCCTGAAGTTGTCACTTCTTAGGACAAAATATGATTAAATTAAAAAGGACGTACGAATAAAGCAGCTTGTTTTGCTTTTCTTGTGCAGACTGGATGGCACTCCATGCGAGTGCCATTCGGTCTATAGGGGCGTGTGTGAGGATTTTGTCCTGATGGTTCTGTGCTAATAGGCCGCACGATATTTGCTATCGTCTTTATCTTCCAACATGTTGAGATAACTCTGATAGCGGCTGACGGAGATGTAATGATTCTCAACAGCTTGCAACACTGCGCACCCTGGTTCGTGGGTGTGTGTACAATTATTGAATTTGCAATCTTTGGAAAACTCGAAGATTTCCTTGAAATAGCTTGTCAGTTCTTCTCGCTCAATGTCAAAGGTTCCGAAGCCTTTGATGCCCGGTGTGTCAATCAGGTAGCCACCCTCTGCCAGTTCTATCATCTCGCTGAAAGTGGTGGTGTGCATGCCTGTGCCGTGTGCGTTGCTGATTTCGGCCGTACGTTGGTCGGCGTGTGGGATGATGGCGTTGATGAGGGTCGATTTGCCAACGCCGCTGTTTCCGCTGACAAGCGTAACCTTTTGTTTTAGGAATGTTTGCAGTTGATTGATGCCCATGCCCGTCTCAGCCGATATCTCGATGCACGGATAGCCGATGGTTTCGTACAGTGTCACCATTTGTTGTTGGTAGCGACGTTCGTCATCGTTGAGCAAGTCGGTCTTATTGAACACCAAGACCACGGGTACTCGATAGGCTTCAGCTCCGGCTAGGAAGCGGTCGATGAAAGTAGTGGAGGTTTCCGGTTGCTTGATGGTGATGATGAGAAGAGCCTGGTCGAGATTGGCAGCGATAATTTGGCTTTGCTTAGAGAGATTGGACGCTTTGCGTATGATGTAGTTCTTGCGGTCGTCTATGGCACTAATCAGTGCCGTTCCCTCGGCGTTCATAATGATGTCAACATAGTCGCCAACCGCCACAGGACTGGTGCTGCGAATACCTTTCAATCGAAAGTTACCTTTCACCTTGCATTCTACGATACGTCCGTCATCGGTCTTGACGGTGTACCAGCTTCCTGTGTTCTTGATAATGAGGCCGTGCATGGATGGATTTAGTTTAAAGCCTCACCCCCTGCCCCTCTCCAAAAGAGAGGGGAGTGGATAGACTTTTATACGGTTGGATAGTCTTGTGACTTTCATCTTTATCTTTCTTCATAAAAGAGTGGGCTTTTTAAGGGATGAGTAGTTCGTGACTCAATAAACTGATTAACTTGCAAACTCATAAACTCACAAACTTATATACTCATTAACTCATGAACTTACAAACTCATCAACTCAAATTCCCTACACCGTCATGATTTCTTTTGTCTTTTCTTCCAGCAGACTGTCTACCTGCTTGATGAACTTGTCGTGAATCTTTTGCAATTCGTTCTCGGCGTCCTTTTCCGCATCTTCCGACAGTCCGTCTTTAATGGCTTTCTTGAGTTTGTCTTTGATTTCAGAGCGCACGTTGCGCACTTCTATCTTCGATTTTTCGCCTATCTTGTTGCACTGCTTCACCAAATCACGCCGACGCTCCTCAGTAGGTTGAGGGATTCCCAGGCGGATTATCTCGCCATTGTTCTCTGGTGTGATGCCCACGTCAGAATCCATGATGGCCTTTTCGATGTCCCGAATGGCCTTTCTGTCCCACGGTTTGATGGCGATGGTGCGTGCGTCGGGTACAGAAATATTGGCAACTTGGTTGAGAGGAACCATGGATCCGTACGAACTGACCATCACTCCGTCCAAGATAGCTACGTTTGCGCGTCCCGCACGAATGCGGTTCAGTTGTTCTTCTAAAAACATGGTAGCCATCTGCATGCGCTCTTCGGCACTTTTTAATGTAGATTTTACGTCAATCATATCTTTTCTTGCATTAGAGTTAGTATTGTACAAAAATACGCAATTACCAGGAAATAAACAACTGTTTGCTGGAAATTGTTTTACGTTATGGGGCGGGAGAGGTGTGGCATTGTTGGTTTTTCTTCAACCCGCAGAGCTGCCTCTCGTCACTGTTCGGAGGGTTTTTGGCTCATCATGATTCTTGTCGCTGAATGCGCTTCAGCTCGGCTTCCATCTGGTTTGTCAAAACGACGAACTGTGCCACGGACAACTGTTCGGGCCGTTTAGTCATCAGTTCTCCTGCATAGAATTCGGCGGACGCGCCCTCACCCAGGAATAGTTGCCGCAGGCTTACCCGCAACATCTTGCGCCGTTGATTGAAAACGGTTTTGACAACTCGTTTGAAGAATATTTCGTCACAACCCAGATTGTGCACCTCGTTTCGCGTCATGCGTATAACCGCACTCTTCACTTTGGGTGGCGGATTGAACACATGTTCGTCTACGGTGAACAGATATTCCACGTGATACCAAGCTTGTATCAAGACCGACAGGATGCCATACGCCTTGCTGCCTGGTTCAGAAGCGATGCGTTGTGCCACTTCGCGCTGTATCATGCCGGTGCAGCAGGGGATGAGATCTTTGTAGTCAAGCATCTTAAAGAAGATTTGTGAGGAGATGTCATACGGATAATTACCCGTCAAAACAAACTGCTGGCCATCGAATACCTGTTGAAGGTCCATGCGCAGGAAATCCTGTCCGATGATGTTGTCACGCAGTTTGGGAAAATTCTCCCTGAGATAAGCCACCGACTCACGGTCTATCTCGACCGCTTTTACTTTTCGAGGCTTCTCCACTAAGTATTGTGTCAGCACGCCCATGCCGGGTCCTATCTCCAGTATGGGGATGTCTGGGCATGTGTCCACGGTGTCGGCAATGCGCTTGGCAATGCTCAAATCGGTCAGGAAGTGCTGTCCTAAGTTCTTTTTTGGTTTTACTATCTTCATAGGTCAGTTGTTTTCTGTAGACATGTATGGCGCAACAACTCTCTGCGTTTGAATCGTCATACATGTCACTTTTGCAGGACAAAGATAGATATTAAAAATGAATTATATAGGTGCGACCGTGAAAATATCACCCAAAAGAACAAAACCCTCGTTTGTCGTATTGGTTCACTCACATGGGAATGGCTGTGTTTTTTGTTGCTTTCCTTGCTTTGTGCCATAGCAAATATTAACTATTCTTTTACAAAAGCACTGCTTATTCCTGTTATTTTTTAGCTATATTTGCAATCAGTTAAATGGTTAATAACTCAAAATTCCTTAGGTAATTTTTTCGGATGATAATAAAAGTCGCGATTATCGGGCCGGTCGAATGGGAAGGTTTTACCTTCAGGAGTTTCAAAAGAGTGCCCGATATGACGTAGTATATATATATGATATTAATGAAGACTGCTGTAAATTGGCGCGTGAATTATCCCCAAGCTCAAAAGTTATCACCAACAGCGATGTGGCTTTCAATGACCCTGACGTACAACTCGTCGTTTTAAGCGCATTTGCGAGTGATCGTAGAGATTGCATTGCGTTAGCTGTCGCCAAAGGAAAGCATATCATTGCAGAAAAGCCTATTGCTGATACTGTAGAAGCAGAAGAAGCCTGTGTGCAGATAACTGAAAACTACGATGGCATCTGTACGGTGAACATGTATCTGCGTAATTCGTGGTATCATAGCGAGCTGAAGAATATCGTGGCCAGCGGAGAGATTGGTGAATTGGCCATTCTGCGAATATGTCACATGACGCCAGGCCTGGCTCCGGGTGAAGGACATGAGTCGGAAGGACCGTGCTTTCACGATTGTGGCATGCACTATGTGGACGTGGCGCGATGGTATGCCGGCAGTGAATTCAAGACCTATCATGCCCAAGCCATTCGAATGTGGAATTACAAAGACCCTTGGTGGTTGCAGGTACATGGTTCCTTTGAAAACGGCATCGTGTTTGACATCACGCAAGGTTTTGTCTACGGACAGCTTTCGAAGGATCAAACACACAATTCTTATATTGATATTATTGGAACCGAAGGTATTGCTCCACTACTGTCCACGAAAATCCTTTAACATTTCAAAAAGTAACAAATTGATAGTTACCCATCAAAATTGAGGCAGAGCTGCAGGTTTTTTCCTTCAGTAAATTCTTCCTCTTTCTGTTCAATGAGCAAGTCACACAATGGCATTTTTGTCAACAATGCCGTGCTTAAAATTCTTAGAACATCATAGGTTTGAAGCTTTAAACCCATACATTCTTGTACGATAACGACAAGACAATATGCAATGATAGCTGCATAGATTTGTATTTTCACAGCATTCTCCGAGGTTCCATAAAACTCTTTGATGCGCAGATGTTGCTTCAGCCATTTGAAGAACAGTTCTACTCTCCATCTGTATTTGTAAAGCATAGCAACCTGTTCCGCTGTAATTTCAAAATTGTTCGTGTAAAATACAAATGTCCTATTACCATCATAGTCATAGAATACCACTCGTCGAAGTTTATTTGGATATTGCTTCTTAGTCTTGTATCCCTTGAAACGTATAATTTGGTCAGCCATAATTCCAGATGAAGGGTTGTTGTATTCTTTATCCTCTATGACCTCAAACGGCATTTTATGCTTCTCTCTCACGACAAAGTAAGCTTCTGCTCCTTCTATTATATAAAGTTTCCTAGTTGCCATATACGCTCTGTCAAATATATAGAAACTCTCTTTCTCATAGGGAATTAGCTCCATCACTTGAGAATCGTGAACTGAAGCGTCTGTAATGACAGAAAATGTCGGAATGTCTGTCTTCACATCATACAGTTCATGCAATTTCACTCCTCCTTTCCCATGATGCAGTTTAGTCCACCAGTATACAGAAAGGCACAATGATATTGTTGAGGAGTCAAACGCATAGACATTGTTCGATATGAAGAAGTCCTTGACAACTCCACGTTTCTCTCTTGCTATGGAAACCATCTTGTCTGCAAACTCTTGAAATATCTTGACTTCGCGTATTTCATTGGCCTTGCTCAAATTGCTTCTACTGACATTCTTTCCAAAACCAAGATGGTGGAACGCTGACTTGAACGGAGTGATGGTTACAATAAGGTCTCGTAATCCCTCACGATTGGACAACTGACCAAATAGAAGAACCATCAGATGATTCCAACAAGTGAAACTCTTCACATATTTGTTACCTTCATACTTTTTTATCAACCATTTGAAATGGTCTGTCGGCAGAAAGTCGCAAAGCTGTGAAAATACGTATCGACCTTTGTTCATAAGTATCTGCTTTCAAATTGTAATTTGCGGCAAAGATACTCTTTTCAAAAGTAGGGAGTCTATTTTATCTCCTATAAGCTTGTATTTATAGGTGTTTCAAGAGATTGTTAAAAGATTTTCGTGGACAGTAGTGTTACAACATATATGGCGAACGCCAAAAAACCTTCTCAAACGAAAGTAGCGAGAT
>URFI01000125.1 GCA_900547085.1 uncultured Prevotella sp. | reverse complement strand
GTTTGTAAAATACGCCGTTTCCTTCTGTGTACCAGTGAAAACCTTGCAAAATTGTTTGATTCATACCTTTATCTCTTTATGTAAAGCGTTTATTTAAAATGACGTGTTGGTTGGAAAAAGTCGTTGTTTGAACGGGCGCGATGTTGATTTGACCTTTTGCAACTGATGGGGTTTTAAACGTTTTCATTCACTCGGATGGGTTGTTTGGTTGGCATCCTATTTAAAAAGATGCACAAAAAAAACCCCTTCATGTGGATTGAAAAGCCGTCATAATGTCGTCGTTTTGTGGATTGTACCATACAAAGATACACATAATACAGGAATGTTCTCGTACAAATTATAATAATTTAACCCGATTGATTCACTATTTTTTCGATGAATCTGTTAAGCAATAGAGGGCAACGTTTCCTGCGTTGAAATAAAAAAAACAGCTCCTTCTTGTTAGAAAGAACTGTTATAATGACGTTTTCTTGTGCCTTTGTGTCGGTCAGATGATATGGCCTTTTTCGCACAAGTGAGCGTTAAATTGCTGTGTGTTCGTATCGTATTCCGATGTTAAGAATATCTCAAGATGCTTCCTGGCTTAAGCTTCGCTGATTTACTGATATGACTCAGCCTACAAATCTGCTCAACCGTTACGCCGCGTTTGCGCGCAATCGAGGAGAGAGTTTCGCCTGCCACCACCTTATGGTATTGTACCTGAGTAGGGTTGACCATGTCATTATCGTCCTTCTTGTAGGCTAATTCGCCACGAACCTCTTCAGGTGTATATCTTCCGTTTCTTACTACACCACGCAAACGGGTAGCTTCTGATGACTCACGTTGATAGGAAGAGTTTCTGAATGTGTAGAAATCGCCTGTGACATCTTGAGCCCGGAAGTCAAACAAAAGTGCGGGATTCAGAGCCACACCGCATAATCTTGTTTCAAAATGAAGGTGAGATCCGGTACTTCTACCCGTGTTTCCCCCCAGTCCAATCACGTCGCCTGCCCGTACTTCTTGATTCTCTTGCACTAATTGTTTTGATAAGTGACCGTAGATAGTCTCCAATCCGTTGTTGTGGCGGATAACGATATAGTTACCATATCCGCGTGCCTCATAACGAACAATGCGTACTTTGCCACTGAAGGCAGCACGGATAGTGTCTCCAATGTACACCTTAATGTCCAAGCCTTTGTGCTGACGTCCCCAACGAGAACCGAAGTTACTCGTCACAACCCGACTGGGTGTAGGCATGTGGAAGTGACGAAGATCTATCTTGAATGAATCGGGAAGAGCTGTCGCACGGTGTGCATAACGGTTATTCCATTCGTCATACAGTTGGGCAGCAGGTGACTCTGTGTTTTCTTTTTCGATGATGCTATGCAGCAAAAGCGTATCTACGGCTTTCATCTTCCGGTCTACGGGAGCCTGTTTGGCAAGTAAATCTTGCGCTGTTGCTGATTGAGCGATTGCCCCAAAGACTGCAATAAAAGCAAATGTTTTTATCTTGTTTATAAATGCCATACAAATTTTGTTCGTTTTAGGTCTCCCAAAAGAGCTAATCACAAATGTTTTTTAAAGATTTACCAGATGCTGTGAGAAATCCTTCAACTTTAAAAAATGGTTGTGCAAATATAACGATTATATTGCAAAGTTGTTACGTTATTAACAGAATTTATAACGACTTTAACTAACTTGTAATAAATGCAAACAGTTGCTAAGATATTGATGCCCAATTGATATTGGTCTTTCTCAGCTCGTTGAGCCTATTCCAAAGCAGACTATATTCTGTCTTTTCGCAAAGAGGATCGGCCTCTATAATCTTCTGTGCTTCATCACGAGCGATTTGTATGATTTGTCCATCGCGTGCGATGTCGGCAATTTTGAGGTCGAAGGCAATGCCACTTTGCTGCGTACCCTCCAGATCTCCTGGACCACGGAGCTTCAAATCGGCCTCTGCAATCTGAAAACCATCGCACGTTTCACACATGATGTCAATGCGTCTGCGGGTTTCTTTCGACAACTTGTGACTGGTTACCAAGATGCAATAACTCTGATCGGCACCTCGTCCCACACGTCCTCTGAGCTGGTGTAGCTGCGACAGCCCAAACCGTTGAGCATCAAGAATCACCATGACCGAGGCGTTTGGCACGTCAACACCCACCTCTATCACCGTCGTAGCCACCAGAATTTGGGTTTCTCCACGACTGAACTTCTGCATTTCGGCATCCTTTTCTTTCGGCTTCATCTTGCCATGCACCTTGCTGAGTTTAAAGTCTGGGAAGATTGTACATAGCGATTCGAACCCTGCTTCCAGGTTTTTCAGATCAATTTTCTCGCTCTCAGTGATTAGCGGAAAGACGATATATACCTGTCTGCCCTGTTGGATTTGCTTCCGTATGCCTTGGTACAGACTCGTCATCTGATTGTCGTATTGATGAATAGTCTGTATGGGTTTACGCCCGGGAGGCAATTCATCGATGACACTTACGTCCAGATCGCCATAAATGGTCATGGCCAAAGTGCGTGGAATGGGTGTCGCCGTCATGACAAGGATATGGGGTGGTCGTTCGCTCTTGCCCCACAACTTAGCTCTTTGTGCCACGCCAAACCTGTGCTGCTCATCGACAACGGCCATTCCTAGGTGTGAAAATCGCACGTTTTCTTCAATGACAGCATGCGTTCCTACCAAGATGTGAACCTCTCCGGTGAGCAATCCGTGGAACACTTCGTTGCGTTTTTTGCCTTTCACCATGCCCGTGAGCAGTTCCACGCGCACATCCATTCCTCCTAAAAACTTCTTAATGGTGGCAAAATGTTGTTCGGCCAGAATCTCCGTTGGGGCCATCATGCACGCCTGATAACCATTGTCAATGGCAATGAGCATGGACATCAGGGCCACCAGTGTCTTGCCAGAACCCACGTCACCCTGCACCAACCGGTTCATTTGTCGGCCGGTTGTCATGTCCTTCCGTATCTCATGCATCACCCGTTTCTGTGCGTTTGTCAACTCAAAAGGCAGGTTGTTCTTGTAAAAGTGATGAAACTGCGGTCCCACATGGTTGAAAACGTAGCCCTTGTACTTGCGTTTGCGGTCGTTGGCATAGCGCAGAATGTTGAGCTGAACGTAAAACAATTCTTCAAACTTGAGCCGTAGTTGGGCACGTTGCACGTCATCAAGACTCTTTGGATAATGAATCTTTGCCATGGCTTCGGCGCGTGAAATAAGATGCAGAGGCCCCGTGATAAACGGAGGAAGCGTTTCGGGAAGGTCGTTCTCGCCGAGCTTATCAATCAGCGTCTTGGTGAGTTTCTCAATGGCATGCGACTGCAATCCCGACTTTTTCATGCGCTCTGTCGTCATGTAATAGGGTTGCATGCCCATTTCAGACAGCTGGATGTCGGCAACTTTGTCGATATCAGGATGTGCAAACTGGTATCTCCCGCCATAGATGGTTGGCCTGCCGAAAACGATGTATTCTTCGTTTACCTTATAATTCTTATAAACATATTGTGTACCTTGAAACCAAACAAGGTCGACAATGCCAGTCCCATCACTGAAATGAGCCACCACTCGCTTCTTCCTCGGACTCATAGTAAACTCTTCAAAGCTCAGAATCTTGCCTTTGAGTTGTACGAAAGGCAGGTCGCCTTGCAAGTCGATAATGCGGTAGATACGGCTTCTGTCAACGTATTTATAAGGATAATACTCGAGCAAATCGCCCCAGGTAGCGATGTTGGCTTCTTTCTCCAATATCGCCTTACGCTTGGGTCCAACCCCAGGTAGGTATTTGATGTCTTGCTCAAGTATGGATGACATGGTTTCAATGAAATAAACACTTACCCTCTTTGGTCAGCTTCTGTTGGCTCTTGTGCAAGCTGCTTGCAGCCGCACTTCCCTATTTCTCCCGCGTTTGCACGGAGCGTTTGGCCGTGCTGAAGCATGGCTTCGGCAAGAACAAGGTCAAAGGGAGTGGTGATTTTGATGTTCTCCCGGTTGCCGTCTACCATGCTGACGCTGTGCCCAAGCGCCTCAATCACTGAGGCATCGTCGGTGAACGATTCCCGATCAGGTTGTCCGAAAGCCTGCTTGGCCAAGGCGATATCAAAGACTTGTGGCGTCTGTACGATGCGATACTCGCTGCGCAGCACGTTCTTTCCGCCGCCTTGTCCGGCGATGTGGCGCAGCGTGTCGGTCACGGGTAGTGTGGGGATGACGGCCTTTTCGGCTCGGGCTGTCTCAAAACAACGCTCGATAACTTCGACCGACACAAACGGACGAACGCCATCATGGAAGCCTACCACGCCATCGGCATCATCGGGAATGGCCGCCAAACCGTTCTGACACGATTCATAGCGCGTGCTTCCTCCGTCTGCGATGGTGTGCGCAAGGTCAAAGTGATGACGCTCACACAGCGCTCGCCATTGAGCTTGTTGTTCGCGAGGCAACACCACAATGACGCTCAGCTCTTTGCTGTATTGGTAAAAACGCTCGATGGTGCGCATCAGAACAGGCTTCCCACCGATGGGCAGAAACTGTTTCGGCGTGTCGCTTCCCATACGAAGGCCTTTTCCTCCGGCTACAATGATGATATAGTTCATGAGTTCATGAGTTCGTGAGTTTATGAGTTGGGAGTTCATGAGTTTATGAGTTGGTGAGTTTTTCCTCACCGTCCCATCAAACGGTCGTATAGCATCTGTTGCTGCAACTCCTTCGTCTTCGCCTCACCCACGAACATCTTCAAAATCTCGTATGCGTATGGGAACGTCGCAGCAGGACCCTCTCCCGTGATGATGTTGCCGTCGATGGTGAACAATTCGGCTGTGTATTCAGCACCCTCGAGGTACTTCTCGAATCCTGGATAGCATGTAGCCTTGCGTCCTTTCAGCAGTCCTAAGCTGCCTAATACCATCGGTGCGGCACAGATGGCACCGATATGCTTGCCCTTGGCGTTATGGGCCAGCAGTGTTTCTCTCACGCCCGCATGCTCATTCAGGTTGGTTGCGCCGGGCATACCACCGGGAAGCATCAGCATGTCGGCATCGTCAAAATTGTACATGTCTTCAAATTTCACGTCGGCCTTGATGGTTACGCCATGGGAAGACTCAACCCACTCGGAGCCTGTAACGCTCACCGTTTGGATTTCAACGCCGGCTCTGCGGAAAATGTCTACGGGTGTCAAGGCTTCAACTTCTTCGAAACCATTGGCCAAAAATTCATATACCTTTGCCATATTTGTCATGTTTAGGAGTCGTTTAAACTCCTTGGTTAGCTATTTAATGATTATCATTGCAAATATAATAAAAATATTTCAATGCAACGCTTCACACCTTTTGTCATTTGAGAATGATTGACGCAGGTTAACGTTGTTTTAGATTCATCATCCTTTCCTTCAAACGCTCAGCGATATTTCGATGCACCTTTATAAAACAGAGGCCCTTACAACGAATAACATCAGCGCAAAAAACGATACGCTTCGCCTGCCGCATGTTGACTGAAAGTATCCAACTTTTTTTACCAAAAAACGCCTCAAAAACGGCCCATCAACATTCTTATTCTGGAGAAAAGCAATAGGCCTGGCGGATGAAAGCAAGGAGCTTTTTTGCCTCAAAACAGTGGTTTTCGTCCTAAAAACGATGATATTACCCGCCAAGATGCACTACTTTGCACCCTTAGAACCGTGCTATTGAACGGCAAAAGCATAGCAATTGCACCGCAAAAGACATGCTATTAGTTTACAGAAAGGTGAAAACAAGCCATAAATAGACAGTTCATGTCTACAAAATCCTGATTATCAATATGCTATAAAAACCGCTTCATTTTCGGCTTATTTGCAACCCAAGGCGGGGTTGGTTGCAAATACGCTAAATATGGAGAGGCGCTTTGTCAAGATTATTCACATGATTTGTTCGTCCTGCTTTCATGCAGCCGACAAGACGTAGATAGTCAAAAGAGGCGTCACTATACGTAAAACAGATAGATATCAGTAGGGTTGCGCATCAAAAGTGGAAGTCTTCGTCAACCAGGATGGATAAAAATACATACAACGTTTAGCGCAGCACAAAATTCAACAAGAGCCACTTTCATTATGTTGTGACACAAGAAAAATCCGTAACATGGGCAGCCGCACCTGTAGGAGCATCAGCTACAGCTTTGACGAAACAACCTAAAACCGCGTCATCACCTCAATAACGAACTTGTCTTTCTCCGATACTTTGGCCAGGTTATCGTGCTCATAGAAATATTTTTCGTAGTTCACACGAAAATCAGAGATGAAAGGCTTGTCGATACTCAGCGTCACACCGCCGGTCAATCGAGAGCGTTTGTAGTCGTTGACGATTAACACGCCCGTCTCATCCTTCACGCCATTGGCATAACGAAAACCGTCACTGTGGTCGGTCATGTAATCGAAGCGCACCAGCGGGGATATCTTAGAAAAGAAACACCGCTTTAAAGGAATGTCATAGTTGACAAAAGCGTTGACCGAATGCACGGCATCAAAAGCCTCTTTGGCATAGTGCTTGTAGAGGTACTCCACTTCCGCGTGCCAGCCATTTGCATGATAATACATCCCAGCATCGTACATCATGACGGTAAGATGGTCGGGGTTGATTTTCTGAGTGCTGAGGGTGATGTTCCATCCGCCAGGGATAAAAGCCTGCAACTTGGTAGAGAAATTAACTTGACGGGTCCAGAAATCTTTCTGATCGGTCAGTCCAGATCCATTAAAGATTCCACCCTCTATACGCATGGGGATGCCCAACTTGAAGTTATAGCCCACCGTCAGACCCACGTCGCGCACGTTACCAACTTGCTTAGCGATGAACGAACGATTGGCAAAATACTGTTGGTGAGGCGACCGATGCGCGTCAATGGTGAAAGGCACACGCATCTGTCCGATGGTCAACTGCACGCTATCAAAGGGAACCAGCTCTGTGTAGGCGTCCAGCATCTTGATCTTTCCTTTATCTGAGAGGTCAATCTCGGCCTTGTAAGACACTCGGGGAGCCACCTTACCCGTCAGACTGAAGCGCGCTGTACGCACCTGGAAGCGGCCCTTTTGGTCGTCGGGCTGGTATTCAAATTTACCACGGATGGTTCCGTCTATCTGGGGTTTGTAGTTCACATCGTCACTTTGCTGAGCCTGAACAACGACTGACG
>URFI01000124.1 GCA_900547085.1 uncultured Prevotella sp. | reverse complement strand
AGCTCGCTACACTCCTTCACTCTCTTGCATTTTGACCTCAAAAATAAGTTCAAAAACTAACAAAGCTAATTTATAGAACTAGCCTTAACATGAATGTGCTTACTGTTCCTCAGGCTAAGAAAAGGCAACCTCTTTTGTCTACGCAAGCGTTTAGCTATTCAGTCTTGAACAAATCCTTAATGCCTCCGATGCTGCCAAGCAGGTTGGTGGCCTCGTAAGGCAGGTACACGGTCTTTGACTTGTCGCCCGAAGCCAGCTCCTGCATCATGGCGATGTACTTCTGAGCCAGGAGGTAATTGGCCGGATTGGTGCTTTGTCCCACAGCCTCGGTAATCTTCTGGATGGCGATGGCCTCGGCCTCGGCCTTACGAATGCGGGCTGTGGCCTCACCCTCGGCAAAGAGAATGGCCTGCTGCTTGGTGGCCTCTGCGCGGTTGATGGTGCTGGTCTTCTCGCCTTCCGACTGCAAGATGGCCGCTTGCTTCTCGCCCTCGCTGGTCAAGATGGTGGCACGCTTGTTGCGCTCGGCCTGCATCTGCTTCTCCATGGCCTGCAACACGCTCTCGGGGGGCGTGATGTCTTGCAGTTCCACACGGTTCACCTTGATGCCCCACTTGTTGGTGGCGTCGTCGAGAACGGCGCGCAACTTGGTGTTGATGGTGTCGCGCGAGGTGAGTGTCTGGTCCAGTTCCAGTTCGCCGATGATGTTACGCAGGGTGGTCTGTGTGAGCTTCTCGATGGCGTTGGGCAGGTTGTTGATTTCGTAAACGGCCTTGAACGGGTCT
Source organism: uncultured Prevotella sp. (assembly GCA_900547085.1). Classification (GTDB taxonomy): domain Bacteria; phylum Bacteroidota; class Bacteroidia; order Bacteroidales; family Bacteroidaceae; genus Prevotella. Next base: position 6,362 of record URFI01000124.1, on the reverse strand, counting down.
ACAATCTGGAAATACAACAGGGCATTGATTTGCATCTGAATGTTGTCCTTGGTGATGACATTCTGCTTGTCAAAGTCGTACACCTGCTCGCGAAGGTCGATGCTGGTGCTGTAGATGTATCGGCCGCGGTTGAGCGTCACGATGTTCTTGGCACGGTCGATAAACGGGATGATGACGTTGATGCCAGGACTGAGAGTGGCATAGTACTTGCCCAGGCGCTCTACGATTTTGGTTTCTGACTGTGGGATGATGATGATGGCCTGCTTGACGAATATCAAGGCCAATACAACAATCGCCACTAACACATAAGTTGCAATCATGATATGAAGTTTTTGGTGAATAATTCATGCGTTACAGGCACCGCTCCACGGTGAGGATGATGCTGTCCATCCTGACCACGCGCACCCGCTCACCCCGCTGGATGGTCTCCAAATCGGTGCTGACAGCCTTCCACACGTCGCCGTCAATCTTGACATAGCCGCTCTGGTCGCCCGTGATAGGCTCTTCCACCGTGCCGGTTTGCCCAATGAGGGCCTCGGCGTTGCTGACCCGGTTCTCACCCGAGGCATGCAGGGCATGCACCAATGGCGGGCGCACGAACACGAGGCTCACCACCGAGCACACGGCGAAAATAATGACCTGGAGCCAGAGTGGCACGTCAAAGAGCGAGCTGACCATGGCACCCAGCGCGCCGATGGCGAAGCAGGTGACAAAGAAATCGCCCGACCCCAGCTCGATGATCAGGCAGAGCATGGCTACGATGGTCCAAACGAGCCATAAATGTTGTGAAATGTATTCTATCATCTGTATAAGGTTTTGGTAAACAAACACCGCCGCAGGTGGAGCCATCCGGAAAAGGAACGCACTGCAAGCAAACGGTGCCGAATTGTATATCAATCCGCAACAAATTTATAGAAAATTCTTGAATTATACGCCTGTTGGGGCAAGAAAAATCGCTCTTTTTGTAGGTGGAAAATAAAAAAAGTTGATTGACCCACCAGGAAAGAATCGTTCATCTTATATTGTGCTGGCAGAATATCATTGACTTTGCCCGCCAAACTCAATGACATTGATGCCCAATATCAATGACTTTGGCGGGCAAAGTCAATGCTTTTCCTACGGACGATATAAGCTACTGTAAATCAACGTTATACATATTTGCAAAAAAGGTGTCAGAAGTGGCAGACTATAGGTGTTGAGCCGATGGCGGACGAATGACCCATCAGCCCAGACAGAACAAGGCCTAACAGGATTGATCGTTCCTGTTAGGCCCTGTGAAAGATGATATGATCGTTTACTTTCCCGCGTTCTTGTAAAGGTCGGAGGCAGAAACCGTCTTTTGTCGGGATGACTGTTTCTTGTTAGTCAGCTTCCTGCTCTTCTTTGGAGCAGGGGTTGCTGCGGCACCCGATCCACCATTATAATATTGTAAAGCCGTGGGCATGAGACGCTGCAAGGCGGCAATGCGCTTGGCATCAGCGGGGTGAGTGCTGAACACGTCGCTCTGGTTTCCCTTGCCACTGGCCATGCGCTGCCAGAATGGGACGGCCACACGTGGGTCGTAACCGGCCATAGCAGCAAAGATAAGTCCCATGTTGTCGGCCTCCAACTCATGGTCGCGTGAGTATTTCAGATTGCGGAATTGAAGTCCTTGTTGGGCCACCACTTGCGCAATCTGTGTGGTGGTATTTCCCACACCCAGTGCCCCGAGGGCGCCGCCAAGCACCTGCACGCCCAAATGATTCCTGATTTGTTTGCTCATCTGCTCGGCACTGTGACGGGCAACGGCATGCGCTATCTCGTGACCTACAACCACTGCCAGGGACGGTTCGTCCCGTGTATAGGGCAGGAGGCCTTCGTACACCACAATTTTACCACCGGGCATACAGAATGCGTTGGCCTGCTTGTCGGTGACAAGGTTGAACTCCCAGCTATAGTGCCGTAGTTCTTCACTTAGTCCATGGCTGCTGAAATAGGTTTCAACGGCACGGGCCAGCCGCTGTCCCACGCGCCTCACCATGGCCGAGTTGGCTGCATTGGACGACTTGGTGGCCGTGGCCATGTACTTGTCATATTCCTGTTGGCTCAAACTAAGCACCTGCTCATCCGATACCATCAGATTCTGTTTACGGCCCGTAATAGGCACGGTGCGCGTCGTTCCACATGCTACGAGCAATGCTGTAGCAAAGGTCAACAATAAAATTTTAGCTTTATTCATATCCTTGATTTTATAAATTTCGATATTGCAAACTTACAAAAAAAAATGATATGTGTAGACAATCGCTCATTAAAATTTACGATAACGCTGGGAAAGGGAAAGGTTGAACTGAAGCCAGTTGATGCACTTAGCTCGGCTGCGGTTGAATTTCGTTCTGAAAATCTGCTCGCAATGGATTCCGTAACATTCCATCTGAGTGATAATTATCTTTCTTTGCATCGCCATGTACGATATTACATTAGAATTAACGGAGAATTGTTTGCATAATAAAGTCGAAAAGAAATCCTTGCAACGCTGTGAAGAGCTGCAAAGACGCAAAGCCATGTTCTATCTGCCAGGAGAAACGGCTATGACACTAAGCATTGTCGAGCAAATAGCAAAAGCACAGCCAGTTGTAAACAAAAGTTAAATATCGAATATTTTATTGCAAATCATTTGGTTTATAAAATAAACTTATCTAAATTTGTGACCGTAATCATCAGTGTTCGAAGAGAATAATGCTAGCTAAAGCAAGTGAGAGTCGACCTCCTTGCTTCTCTTTTTCCAAAGATGGTTTATAAAATAAACTAAATGTTTAACCGGACACATCGCGCTTGATATATGCAATAAGTGTGTCGCAATAACGTAACGAAAATGGAAGAGAAGAAGATTTCGGAGCAGGAGAGCCTTGAGCTTATCACTCGAATGATAAATCAGACAAAGAAGGATTTATCTGTAGGCAATGGTGACAGTTTCCTTATATGGGGCTACCTTAGTGCTGCAATATCGCTGGCAGTAATTGTCATGGTGCTCGCAACCAACAACCCTAAATGTGCTTGGCTTTACATGGGCATACCCATAGTAGGATTCACAGTCTCAAGTATAAAGACCTACATGGCAAAGCGCAAGAGTCATGTGGCAAGCACTTATGCAAGCAACACTATAAATAAGGTGTGGGCTATTATTAGTGCAGTGTTTGCAGTCTACGCCATTGACTGCCTTTTACATTTCGGAGAAGTAAGGAGTTGGAACGGAATGTTTTTGTTGGGTATGTTGTTGCCGGGTATAGGCACATACACCTCTGGCGTAATACTCAAGGAGAAGTCGATACAGATGTGCGGACTTCTTGGTGTAGTGATTGGGACTGGATGGTTTCGCAACTTTGTTTCTGGTGAACAAGTTATAAGTATTATGCAGATGGGACTGATGGTCTTGTCCTTTGTCATTACCCTTGTCATCCCCGGACATATCCTTAACTTCAAAGCAAAAAAGCAACCATAATGAAAGAGTTGGATCCATTACTCCATAGCCAGTTGCGTCTTGCCGTAATGTCGATTCTGCTAAATGTAGAGAAAGCAGACTTCAACTATATCAAAGAAAAGACTGAATCGACGGCAGGCAACCTTAGTGTACAGTTGGATAAACTGGTCACGGCAGGCTATATATCAAAAACTACAGATGGCTCGGGCGTAAAACCCCGAACTATCTGCAAGATGACAGACACGGGGCGTAATGCCATGATGAAATATGTGGAGGCATTGAAGACGTATTTTGCAGGGTTATAATAAGCGGTTGTAGAATGCAATTACCTTTGTGCCGTAAACCTAAAATTATTAGAATTATGGCAACGAGTTCAAAACAATAGTTCGTTAAAATTTGAGATAATGCTGGGAAAGGGAAAGGTTGAGCTGAACCCAGTTGATGCACTTAGCCTTATATCATACCCGTTGGCGGAATTAATTTAGCGCATACTAAATTTCGCCAACGGGTTATTATAATCTACGACAATCTCTTCTAAACTTTTTACACTCTCGCATGAGCATAAAACAGCAGCAAAGGCTATGCGAATCAACGTATCATGTATTTTCATAGAAAATGTTTTTTCCAGATTCTATACGGATTCAGCTGATGAACGGGATGCGCAGGTTTAAGTCGGCTTAAACGTCCAATGCGCCAATGATTTCTGTCACCGAAGCACAACCATGGTCATCGAGCCAGCGGTTCACACCATCTCGAACGTGGATGGTAGCCATGGGATCGACAAAGTTGGCCGTGCCAATCTGGATGGCCGTGGCACCCGCCATGAAGAATTCGATGGCATCTTTCGCCGTAGAAATTCCTCCAAGTCCAATGACAGGAATCTTGACTGCCTTGGCCACCTGCCATACCATGCGCAACGCAACTGGCTTTACAGCCGGCCCACTGAGGCCACCTGTGGCAATGCTCAACACGGGTCTGCGCCGCTCTATGTCAATGGCCATGCCCATGAGGGTGTTGATAAGCGAAACGCTGTCGGCTCCTTCGGCCTCACAAGCTCGTGCTATTTCAGCCACATCGGTGACATTGGGCGACAATTTGACGATGAGTGTCTTGTGATAAGCCTGTCGAACTGCTTTGACAACCGCTGCGGCTCCGGCACAAGATACGCCGAAAGCCATGCCGCCCTGCTTAACATTAGGACAGGAGATGTTGAGCTCGATGGCCGGAATCTTGTCCAGAGCATCGATACGGGCCGCACACTCGGCATAATCATCGGGCGTGTTTCCACTGACATTGACAATCATGTGGGTGTCGATATCCTTAATTTTTGGATAGATTTCTGAACAGAAATAGTCAACACCTTTATTCTGTAATCCCACACAGTTGAGCATGCCATGCGGCGTTTCGGCCATTCGTGGATACTTGTTTCCTTGACGAGGATGGAGAGTTGTACCCTTGACAATGATGCCACCAAGCTGATTCAATGGCACTAAATCGGCAAATTCGAGTCCATATCCGAAAGTACCCGAAGCTGTTAAGATTGGATTCTTAAACTCAATGTCATTTATTTTTACATTTAGAGCTGCCATAATAACTTCTTAATATTTAACACTGGACCTTCTGTACAGACGCAGATATGACCGTCGGTAGTATCTTCGACGCAACAAAGACAGGCTCCCAAGCCGCACGCCATATCATTCTCTAACGAGACTTCGCATTCTATGTCGTTCTGTTTGGCATAGCGTGCCACGGACATCATCATGGGTTTGGGCCCACAGGTGGCAATTCGATCGAATCGTTTTTCCTTGAGAATGGAATGATTGGTTACATAACCTTTCTCGCCTTCTGAACCATCTTCCGTGGTGAGATAGAGGTCGCCAAGCTCACTAAACATGTCCTTTTCAAGCAATTCATCAGCAGTTCGCGCACCTAACAAAAACGAAGGGCGCACTCCCATCTCCACCAATCGCTTACCTAAGAAAAGCATTGGAGCGATTCCAACACCGCCTCCAACGAGCAAGAAACATTCATCGGTAGAGCGCGGCATGGTAAAACTATTTCCGAGAGGTAACAAACAATTGACCTTCTCACCGGGTTTCTTTCGCACCAGATGACGGGTTCCTTCACCTATCGTGGCCACAAGCAACAAAATCTCATTGCGTCCGTAATCCACCATGTTAATAGAAATGGGCCGACGCAAGTAGGTTGTAGGCGAATCCTCAATATGAACTTGTACGAATTGGCCTGGATGCATCTCAGGCAATGCCGATGATGAACGCAATCGTATGAGCCAATGACGATCGCTTAATTGCTCTGTGGCTTGTACAAGGAAATCTTCACAAATCATTGAACAATTTCAGTATAATAGTATTGAAATAGGAAGCTATGGGCAAATCTTTAACAGCAGCAAGCGTAATAGATTTAGTTACATATAAACCTTGTTTGCGTGGATGAAGATTAAGCTCAGCCTTATTATAGAAACCTATTTAAATTGAATAATCGTGAAACACATTATTATTTTAAGTGCAAAGTTAACACAAATAGAACACACTCACAAATGAAAGAAATAAATAAAAACACCTATAACTATAATCGTTCAACCTCTTAAAAGATTGAGCAAAATGGAAAAGCTTATTCTGAGTATGGAATAATGATAAACGAATTAACTGAAATGGTTCGGCAAATGCCTCACCAAACACTTATTTTTTAGGAACAAAAGTTTCCCACGTTTGGTCATCATAGAATACTCTTATTTCAGCAATCTTACGCGGATTATTGTCAATATATTTCGAATTTTTATTAGCAACTTGCTGAAGTTGATTACGTTGGTCTATAAAACTTAACTGCGGTTGAACCACATTACTCTCTGATGGAGTAGAAGGTGAGTCATCAAAGTTTAAAACAG
>URFI01000123.1 GCA_900547085.1 uncultured Prevotella sp. | reverse complement strand
GTTGAGCCAATGTCTCAATGGTGTGCTTATCATCGCCCACAGCATAATCTCTTAAATTGCCATAACCGTAGGTATAGAAGGCTTTGTCACGAATAGGAGAACTGCCGCGCGGCTGAACATTAATCACCACAAAGCCCAACTCTGCCAAACTTTGATTGCCATTGTCATCAATCACAAATGCTCTGGGTACTTGATCGGCTTGTGGACCGGGATAAACATTGGAGATGATAGGATATTTCTTGGTGGCATCAAAATTGGAGGGAAGATACATCACCCCTGTTAATTCTGTTTTCTTGTCGGGTGCTTTCACCGAAATAAGCTTTGGCTTTATCCAACCTGCTGCCAAAAGTAGTTGTTCGTTGGCACGCTTTATCTCGTATCTGCGGCTTGGATGACGTACATCTATCACCTGAAAGACGGGTGGCATGTCCATTCGCGAATAAGTATCAATAGCGTATTTACGGTTGTCCGAGAACTCAAGTGAATGTGTTCCGTCGCCTGGTGTCAACAGTTGCTGATGTTTGCCATTGAGCGCAACCCTATAAAAGAATCGATAATTAGGGTCAATACCTTTTTCTTGTCCGTAACCAGCAAAGATCATCGTATTGGAAAGTGTGTCAATATGTACAATAGTGCTCGCTACTAACTGCTCGCCTTGGGTTATCCGATGGAGCAACTTACCGTTTTTATCATAGAGATAATAATTACCTCGTCCTGTTCTATCCGACCACCAAATGATTTGCTCACCATGATTTACCAACCGATAATTCATCTCGTTAATATTAAGATGTGGCTTTGCTACCTCAGTTATCAATGCTCTCACCTTTCCTGTTTGTACGTCTAAATGACATAATTGTAACGTATCAACCCCACGACTGCGACAGGTAAAGTAGATGTCACGACCGTTATGGCGGTCGTCTAATTCTACATACTGGTCTTTAAACTTTTCTATAGGTAGCAGCTTTGCCTCGTCTGTATCAGCATTATACCAAAACAACTTGTATTGGCGCACGTGTTTTTCATTGGGCAGGGGCATCTTTTTGGTTTTTAACCGTGGGCGTGGCTTGGCCAATGCGTTGATGATATACAGGTCGGCAACCTCACTATCGTCCTGAACAAAACACACAAACCGGTGTCCGTACCAGCTGCCAGTGATGTTACTGCCTAAGAGTGTGTCTTTCGCCGAGCGGTGACAATACGACGCATACGCTTTACCATCGGTGGTAAGTTGCCTGATTTTTCCTGTGAGGTTGTTTCTTACGTAAAGGTTGTATTGATCGCCAAGCATTGTAAAAGCCGAATCAGCGGTTTGATAGGAATACTTCCGACGATCTTTTCTCTCAATCGTATTGCTTTTTTTAGGTGTCTCCTGAAGTTGCAGTCTTCCTGTTTCTCGATTGAACAGCTTGGTGGTACCTTTGTTTTTAAAAGTAAATAGTTGACTGTTTCCTTTCACAAATTGCACGTTCAGGTATCGCAATTGGTTATTACCAAAAGCCGTATCTCCTGTAAGTTGTTGATATTGCTTCAAGAAAGCAGGTACATCAGCAATTAATTTTTCTCGCTTCCCCGTTTTTGCATCTAAGATATAACGCACCAAATGACCATTCTCGATGCGGTGATAATTCACAAATGTAGATTTGTCTATCCATGTTGGAGATGCCAAAACATCACTACTCAGGCGCTTTTTAACTGCCTTTTCTGAATGTAATGCTACCTGCTGCCAATTTGTTTGTTGTGCCCAAGCAAAAATTGGAGGTGCTAAAAGTAATGCAAGAATAATTTTTTTCATCTACCTGCGCTTTGTTTTTTCTGCCAATTTTACGGCTTGCAATGCATGTAAGCTACCACCACTGATGCTGGCATCTTTATTATTCATTGGCTGTATGCTGTTCATTAAAATCTTTACCACTTGCGATGCTTTCAGCTTTGGGAAATAACTTCGTATCAAGGCTGCTACTCCACTTACAATGGGAGCTGCAATAGAAGTTCCATTCTCGGTAGCATACTGATTGCCTGGGACAACAGAAGTAATCTCTTCTCCTGGTGCAAATAAGTGTACACGCAGCTTTCCGTAGTTGGACAAGGAGGAAACAGCTCCCTTTTTAGTAGAGGCACCTATCCTTATAAAATTGGGATAAAACTTTCCATGAGCATCCAAACCTGTGGGAAAGTAATCGACCGAATCCACATTCAAGTGGTCATTGCCAGCCGCATGCACAATTAAAACGTCCTTTTGGGCTGCGTATGCAATGGCATTATTCACCATTTGAGGGGTGGGAGAGGTATATTTTCCTAAACTGATATTAATCACTTTTGCGCCATTATCAACCGCATAACGAATAGCAGAGGCGATATCTTTATCGTATTCATCGCCATCGGGCGCGGCTCGAATAATCATGAGCTGGGCCTTTGGATACACTCCTTGCCAAATTTCATGGCCATTTTTTCCCTGTCCTGCAATCACCCCTGCCACAAAGGTTCCATGATAACAACCATCGACGGTTAGTATAGGGTTGCCATAATATCGGTCTGTTTCATCCAAGAGATTATCTCCCATGAGTAAACGCTTATCCTTTGCATGCTCAATTCCGTCAATTCTCGTTTTCATTAATTGAAAACGAGAATTTTGTTGTTGAACGAATTGCGTCCATTTCATCGATGTTTTTGCACGTAAAAGGTCGGCATAAATTTTCTCTGCCGATTGTTCCCACAGCGTGTCTGGCACCTGCAAATGCATCACACCATTGAGCGTGATGGTATCAATCGCAGAATACCGGCGCACCAAGGCATCCATGGTTTGCAAAGCCTTGTTCTTAATAATTGTATACTGGTACATGCGGAGATACTTGGCAATCCCAGCTTTCTTCTTCATTTTCAGGTAATAATGATATTCCGCACTGTCCGCAGTGCTCACTTGATTGATGTTTTTATACTTAGGATACAAACGTTTAAACTGTCGATATTCTTCGGTACCAGCACTAGTCATGTTAAACGTTCCGTCTGCCGTGCCCAAAAAGTTCCACCCATGAACGTCATCAATATAGCCATTTTTATCATTATCTTTGCCATCTCCCGCAATTTCTTTAGGATTTGTCCACAGGGCATCCTGCAAATCAACAACGGTAGTATCAACACCCGAATCGATAATTCCTACAATGATTGGATTTTGCTTCTTTTGATGATACTTTGAAAGGTATTGAATGGCAGCATCAATAGCAGCCCCTTGCACAGAGTCTGTATTGGACCGATACCAATTAAATGGTTCGGCTGAACGGGCTGATGCCACCGATGAGAGACAAAATGATATGAAAATAAAACTTGGAATCAATGATTTTCTACTGAACATAGTACTCATATATTTACTGCAACTCGCAAATGTAATAAGTTTTTTACTAATATAACAATATTTTAACAGAATTTACTTTCTTGTATACACGTTGCTGCCACATGTCGTTAACATCTCTCATTGCTGAGTTTTCAACGGGGTGTGATTGATTAGTGTCGCATACAGAATATTGGGATAGAGAATATCCAATCGCAGCTCAGCAATGTTTGTGGCCGCTGGTGGGAGGTACTTTGTGTTCTGCTCCATTCAAACTTCATGCTAAAACAGGTTATATTAATTAAGGTGTCACCCCGTTTTTTCTACATTTTCTTCGCCGAACGAGTGGGGGTGTGCGGAATTTTTGGTATATTTGTATCATGGATTTCTGATGAGAAAGATAGTCAGAAGTTTATTTTTTACATCCAACTAAAGTAGAATACGAATTATGAGCAGAAGTTTTTTAGATGCCGTTGCGCATCGCCGTAGTTATTATGCATTGAAAAATGAATCGCCCATCACAGATGATGCCCTCCGTGAGTTGGTGGCGCAAGCCGTGAAGCATGTGCCGTCGGCGTTCAACAGTCAGTCGACGCGCATCGTCGTGTTGCTGGGTGAGCGCCATCGTAAGCTGTGGGATCTGACGAAGGACGTGCTGCGTGCCATCGTTCCTGCCGACGCTTTCGCCAAGACGGAGACGAAGATCAACGAGTCTTTTCAGAGTGGTTATGGCACCATTTTATATTATGAAGCACAAGCTCCCGTGCGACAATTGCAGGAAAAATTCCCCACTTACGCAGACAATTTCCCCGTTTGGTCAGAACATACCAACGCCATGCATCAGTTTACCATCTGGACAGCCCTTGAAGATGCTGGTTTCGGCGCATCCTTACAGCACTACAATCCGATTATTGATGAGGTGGTTGCCAAGGAATTTAAGATTGATGCCGACTGGAAACTCCGTGCGCAGATGCCTTTTGGCGTACCTGCGGGCGAGCCGGGAGAGAAGACTTTTGAGCCTTTGGAAGAGCGATTGTTGTTCTTGAAGTAAAGCATAGTTTCATCGCTTTGAGGTGGATGTATCAAAACCTTGCGTGAGTATTTTGATGCAGTGTTACGTTGTGTGTGAAACGTAACAAACTACGTTCCTATATAACTGAACAACAGGCTGCTGCAAACTCAATGCCTTTGGTGCACAAACCCATTGACTTTGAAGGCCAATGTCAATGGGTTTGTGCTTCAAAGTCAATGCGTTTGATGTTGCGATGCTACGCCGTGTTCAGTCGTTCTCAAAACCGATAGCCCACCGTAGCTTGAAACACAAAATGATGGGGGGTGGCGGTTCCTAAGAGTAAGGCTTGAAGCACTTGGGCCACAACGTCTTCCTTCACGATGGGTTGGTTAGTTACCGGGGTGAGTCCAAAGCTTGTTTCGACCCCAATGATGATTCGATTGATGTCCAGCTCCACACCAGATTGAAGTCCTACGTCCATGCGTTTGAACTTTGGTAGTTCCACCAGCTTCTTGTCTTCGTTATAGCTGTTGCCCAGCATCTTGCTTCCTTGCTCAAACAGATTCTCCTTGAAGGTGTATTTGTAGTCGCTATTCGCCATGCTGACTTTGGCCTTGCTGTTAAGACCGCATGCGATGTAAGGCCCTGTGTAGAGATTCAGGTAAAGGTCATCGGTCAGGTGAATGTGAGCGACAATGTTCAACGGCAACTCAACGTAGTGCATGTTGACATGGTAGCGCGCCTCACTGATTTGCTCGTTACCGAAATATCCGTTAAAATTGAAACCTTTATTGGCCAGATAAAGGGATGGCTGGAAGTAGAAAGTGCGGCCCAAGGGTACTGCCATACCCCCGCCCAGCCGATAGGACAGCTGTGGAGATTCTCCACTGTTGGCGATGAATGCACTGGAACCCAATGCTCCCTTGACGTTCCATGTTACTTGTGCCGTGGCGAAAAGAGGACACACAACGAGTGCAAGACTCCATAATTTTTTGCGCATAACCATGATGTTTGTTTATTGACAGAACATCAGGTTTGCGGGAATCTTGCGTGTGATGAGGTAAAATAAAACAAAAAATGTGTGCCGTTATCGTGTGTGGCTCATTTCTTGGGCATGAGAAGTTTGTTGTATTCTTCAGGCGTTTGGAGCAGTTTGATGGCCTCTTTCGTCTGTTTGTCGTATCTCAAACCCAGCTGAACCGCCCCGGCTTGGAAATAATAAGCCGTAATGATGTCTGTGGCAATCATCTGTTTCAGTTCATCCTTGTTCAGCTCCAAGTCTTTTGCCACGTCGTGGGTCAGCTTTTTCTTCAAAGCCTCAAACTCGGGCTTGGCATCCTCATAATACTTTTCAAACTTGGCCATCTTCTCCAGTTCGGCCAAAATCTTCTCCGTTCCGGGGTCGTAGGTGAACTTGTTTTTCAAAACCAGCTGCTTAAACTCGTTGTATTCGGCATCCGTGAGTGTAAATTCGCTGGCGGGAGCGATGGTCTTGTGCTTGCTGATATAGTCAACCACATAGTTGAACATTGTCTCCGTGCTGTCTCCGCGTTGCAGATAAGCCGAGATGTTGGCGATGGTGTCGGGCTTGATTTCCACATCCGGCATGATGCCTCCGCCGTCCCTCACCTCGCGTCCGTTCTTGGTGTGGAACACGCTGGTCAGCGAGTCGGGCAGCTGTGTGGCACTGTTACGCCCCGCCGTGTGTTTGTAGTTGATGGCCTGGATGCAGCGTCCGCTGGGAATGTAATAATGAGCGGTGGTCACTTTCATGTTGGCGTTGTAGGGCAACTGTGTGGTCATCTGCACCAATCCCTTACCAAAAGTGCGGGTTCCCATGATCACTGCGCGGTCCAGGTCTTGCAGCGATCCGGCCGTAATCTCACTGGCGCTGGCCGTCATGCCGTTGACCAAAATCACAATGGGTATGGAGGCGTCAACGGGTTCCATGCGCGTTTTGAACGCAATGTTGGCACGTTTCAGCTTTCCTTTGTTCGTCACCACCGTGATGTCCTTTGGAACGAAGATGTTCACGAGGTCTACCGCTTCCTGCTCAGAGCCTCCTACGTTGTTTCTCAGGTCCAAGATGAGGCCTTTGGCTCCTTGCTTTTTCAGGTCGATGAAAGCCTGCCGCATCTCTTTCGCGCAGCCTTCGTAATACTGAAGCAGATTGATGTAGCCCACGTTTCCGTCCACCATGCCGTAGTAGGGAATGGCGGGCATCTGAATGGCACGGCGCTTCACCTTGAATTTCATCACCTTGCCCGTTGACGGACGTTTAATCTTTAATGCGAAGGTCGAGCCTGGTTCACCCCTCAGATGCTCACTCACATACTTGGTATCTTTGCCCACCATCGTCGAATCATCTATCTGTAGGATGATGTCCCCTTTCTTCAACCCCACTTCCGATGATGGCATGTTGGCGTAAGGCTCGTCAATCACGGCGTTCTTCAGCTGTTGGTTGTAGCGGATGAGCGCACCGATGCCGCCGTATTTTCCAGACAGGGCCTGCTGCAACTCCTGTGTTTCGCTCTCTGGATAATATTCCGTGTAGGGGTCCAGACTGCGCAACATGCTCTTGATGCCTGTGCCAATCACGTCATTGGCATCAAGGGTATCTACGTACATCAGGTCCAGATTTTTGTAAACGGCGTTGAACAGTTCCATGTTTTTGGCCGCCTCAAAAAGGTGGTTTTTGTCCTTTTGGGCGAATAAACTGTTAGGCAATAGTCCCAACAGCAAGAGATATAACAGTAGTTTTTTCATTGTCACAACATCAATTTGTTGAGCAAAGATAATATTTAAGACTAT
>URFI01000122.1 GCA_900547085.1 uncultured Prevotella sp. | reverse complement strand
AAAAGGGCAATTTTAGAGCGTGATTTCTTGGCTTTAGTTATTTTTATTTACTTCATCAGTCTATCAATTTTAAAGATTATTTACAATGAATAAATAAAAATAAATTTAGCAGGTTACTTGCCATTGAGTATGTGTGTTGTTTTATTTTTGTCATGTTCTTCAAGTGAAGATAACGAAACGGTATCAGCAAATACAGAAATTGCTGATGAAAGTATAGTTGGATTGGAACAGTCTCAGCAGTTAACAGCCGCTGTTATCCAAGATTTTGCAGATAAAATATCTCAACTATAACCCAAGTTCTACCCGCGCTGTGACTCTTGAAGAAGATACATTGTGCGAATTATCAAGCGTTCTTGCAAAAAGAAACAGAAGTTTTTCTTGTACAAAACGACATAGATGTTTCAGAAATAAAGAACTGTAAAGATGGCGAATATAGAATGGCTTATATTGGCACTCTCATTTTAGATTACAATAAAGCGATGAATGCTGAAAACCTGACCAGAGCATCAATTGGAGACTGTGTTTTAAGAGGAGCTGGTGCAGGAGAACTTGGATGATGCGAAACAGATCTGTGTTCATCCAATGCAAATACGAATGCGCAGAACGGCATCCATCAAACACTTACAATAGATGTGGGTTTAGCCGCTAATCTGTATGGAATAAGCGGCTAAACCCATGTTACTTATACGGCAATTGCATGGCTATTGAAAAGCAAGTGTGCAGCTATGCTTCGCCACTCACATTTTTCAGGCGAAAATACCCGTTTCTCATCCCTGCATGAAGCGTTGCTTGTCTACCACGAACCGCAGATGCTCGCCCTCGCCAATCACCTCACCATCCTGCCTGGCCACCACGTGAAAAAACAGTTTGCGGCGGTCAATCTTTGTCAAAGTGGCCGTGGCTTCCACCATCGCCCCCACCTTACTCGGCTTGAGATGCGACGAGCTGATATGCCCGCCCACCGTGGTTTGTCCTTCTTCCAATTCGTTTGCCACCGCCAGCGTGGCAGCGTTCTCCATCAAAGCCAGCATGGCAGGCGTGGCCAACACGGGCAAGTCGCCCGAGCCAATGACTTGCGCGGTTTGCGCTTCGCTGACGGTCAACCGGCTGGTATGCGTCAATCCTTCTTTCAACATCGTTATCGTTTTTTAGATTTAACATTCACCTCAACCATGGCGGGGAACATGTACGCCCAGTCGTTACGCTGGGTGAGCGTTTGCCGCATGGTCGATTCCTTGCGCCTGACACGTCCGCGAAACAGCAATCGCTTGCCATATTTAATGGTCACCGCTTTATCCAAATCAACCAAGTCGTCATTGAGATAGATGGTCAGCGAGGAGTAATCGCACGCGGTGATGTCCACCTGATTGCCATGAATGGACGCGCGCACCATCTTGCCTGGCGCCAACTCATGCTTGGGTGCGCCCAACCAATAGAAATAAGGCTTCACCACTTCGGCCTGTCGCCACACAATTTGCTTGGGATAAGGGTTGCGGCAGAATTGTTGCATCCATGGCACTGCAGCCGAATCAACCCGATTCATCCAATGTCCCACACCTTTTATTATATGTGTTTGATGAACGTATCCCGTAGGATCGTGCTGCTGCAGCGAGTCCATTTGCAGTCCCCGCTGTGCTGCCAGCGTATTGCGATTGTAGGCAGCATCGTGTTCACCGCACCAAATCATGAAAGGCAAGTTGCGAAGATTCAGTAATGAAACATCACCCGGATGGCCTGCCATCATCGAAGCCGCCGCCCACGAGTCGGCCATACGTGGAGCCATGCGCCACACACCATCGCCCCCAGCCGAGTAACCCATGAGGTAAACCTTGTTTGGGTTGACGCCCTCAAAGGCCACGCACATCTGGATGAGTTGTTCGTAAAGTGGGTCGATGCCTTCGTGGCACCACATGTTCCACAAATTCCATGGTGCACGAGGTGCCACATAAACCGCTTGTTGGGGACGGTAAAGATACTTCTGATTCTCCCATTGCTGGTTGTTCACCTCTTGTGTGGTTCCACCTCCCCCATGAAGCGAGATGAACAAGCTATAACCATCGGCAGGTTTATCACCGTAGACTGTCCACCACAGCGGCATAGACACCCCATTATGCGTCAGCGTACGCGCTCTGTAATACAGCCCCAAACGTGCTCGGGTAGTTTTCATCCATTCCTTCTTGAGTCGCTCACCAATGATAGGCACTTCAGCTTTAGCGATAAATCGCTCGCGCATGGCACGTTTGGTGTGCGAAAAGACAGGCAGAGACAGCACGAGCACAAGTAGCAGGGTGGCTCCCCATCGATAGGTCAGTTTGTTCTTCATCATCAATTATTTGCTTGGTTGTCACGCAAAGATAGCATTATTCTTCGACATCTTCCGCCTTGAAAGTACATTTTTCTCATAAACCTCCATTTGCCTCGACCATGGCAGTAGCGGTTTTACCAGACCTTTGTAGTAAACAAGAGCAGATGATACCCTCCACTTCTTCTCTGTTAATAAGTGTATATAAATGTTGGTTTTGGCAAGAATCGTTTTGTTTTTATGCAAAATTCATTATATTTGCAGGTAGCTGTGAATAATCTTACAAACGATGAAGCTAAAAGAGGATAGAATAGAAACCATCAAGATGCTCATCTCAAGCAAGGAGATAGGCAGTCAGAAAGAGCTGCTCGACGAACTGAAAAAAGAAGGTTTCGAGCTGACACAGGCCACCTTGAGTCGTGACCTGAAGCAGTTGAAGGTTGCCAAAGCGGCCAGCATGAATGGCAAATATGTGTACGTTCTGCCCAACGAAACCATGTACCGCCGGGTGCACAATCCTGCCTCGGCACGAGAAATGATGCGCACACCGGGGTTCCTGTCCATCAATTTCTCTGGGAATATCGGCGTCATCAAAACTCGTCCGGGCTATGCCAGCAGTATTGCGTACAACTTGGACAACAGCGACATCCCGGAAATACTGGGGACCATCGCCGGCGACGACACCATTTTCATCGTCGTTAAGACTGGAGTGTGCGAATACGAGATAACGGACTTTCTCAACGAACTGCTGCTCAATATGTAACAACTGTAGACATATAGCCGAAATGCATGCAACTTTTCAGGCATCAGCAACGTCTAACATACAATTAAACTCAAAAGAAAAAATGTCATGAAGAAGAAATTAACCTTATCCAGCAACAAGATGATCGGAGGAGTTTGCGGCGGACTGGCCGAGTATTTTGATGTAGACCCAACCGTCTTTCGCGTGCTCTATGCCGTGGCAACGGTGTTTACCGCTTTCAGCGGACTGATACTTTACCTCGTTTTGTGGATGATTATCCCCAAGAAATAGTCGGTAACGAGAGTTGTTTCATGGCACACATGGCTTCACGGGATGCGATTTTACCTGCGTCCCGCGCATGCTTTAGTGTGCATACCAGAGCGAGTTGAAACCCCATGTCGCCCATACGCAGGCTGGGAAAGACGTACAAGCCCCATGACGATGGCAACCGATTGATGGGCAAAACTTACAGAAAAGCTGCACGGAAGTACTGATTGCGTGCAGCTTTTTATTGTATCCATCCGGCCGTTTTACGTTAAATGATGAAAATAAATAACCGATTTTGACATTATTTTTGTTGTTATATATGTGACAGTTCACCAACTATCTTGAGTTTGACGAGCTTTCTAATGAGGTGACACACGCTGCTTTAGTAGGCAAATCATCTTAGCACTTTTCTGTTTTTTCTAAAAATAAACTTCCTATTCGGATTTTTTTATCTACATTTGTAACGTATTGATGAAGGGGACAACATGAGGATGTTACCCCGTCATTCATAAGAAGTACGAACCATGATGAGTGATTTGCTTTTGATATTAGCCATGCCCCTCGCAGGAACTGTGTTGGGGGCATCATTTGTTTTCTTCATGAAGGACCAAATGTCAGCAGTGGTTCAAAAAGCATTGCTAGGCTTTGCGTCGGGTGTCATGGTGGCTGCCTCGATTTGGTCGCTGCTCATTCCCAGCATGGAACAATGGGCCGACATGGGTAAATGGCAGGTATTGCCGGCTGCGGTAGGCTTTGCGATAGGCATCGGATTCTTGTTGCTGCTCGACCATATCACGCCCCATTTACACCTGGGGAGCACCGAACCTGAAGGGCCAAGGGCGCAATTAAGTCGCACCACCATGCTCATCTTAGCCGTCACAATACACAACTTCCCTGAAGGAATGGCTGTGGGCGTGGTAGTTGCCGGTATGCTGCAAGGCGACGTAGGCATATCCGTGGGCGCAGCCATGACACTGTCACTGGGCATTGCCATCCAGAACATTCCGGAAGGAGCCATCATATCCATGCCTCTGAAATCTGAAGGAAAAAGCAAATGGCACTCGTTTACCATGGGCGCACTGAGCGGAGTGGTTGAACCGATAGGCTCGGTCTTGGTCATTTTATTAGCCGCCTTGCTCACGCCCACGCTGCCTTTCATGCTGTCGTTTGCCGCTGGTGCCATGCTCTACGTAGTGATAGAAGAGTTGATACCCGAGGCCTCACAAGGCGAGCACAGTGACTGGAGCACCATCGGCTTTGCCATTGGTTTCCTCATTATGATGACACTGGATGTGGTGCTGGGCTAAATTTACTTTGAACATTGAACTTTGAACATTGAACTTTATAACTAATAGAGAAGCTAACAACTCGTGAAATTGGTATAATTCATAATTCTTAATTCATAATTCATAAACCAACAACTCGTGAACTTGTAAACTCGTGAACTCGTCAACTAACAAAATTACAAACAAGCCAAGCTAACTACTCCCCTCCCTTTCGGGGAGGGGGCAGGGGGAGAGGCTTTTAATTATCAACTCATGACACTACAAGAGAAAACAATATTGGAAGAACGAATCGTGGATGTACTCAAAACAGTGTACGACCCAGAGATACCAGTCAACATCTTCGACCTCGGCATGATTTACAAGGTGGACGTGCAAGACGACCATACGGTAGACATGGACATGACCTTCACCGCACCCAACTGCCCTGCGGCAGACTTCATCCTGGAGGATGTAAGAAGCAAGGTAGAGAGCCTCGAAGGCATCAAGGCCTGTAACGTGAACCTGGTCTTCGAACCAGCATGGGACCAGAGCATGATGAGCGAGGAGGCAAGAGTTGAATTAGGATTTAACTAAAGAATGGCAATGCCTCCCGCTCAAAGCCCTCCACCCATAGCGAGGAGGAGCGATGAAGCTGGTTGGATAAACGCGTTTCTGCAATAATAGCCATGAAGGTGACAGGCCAAAGTAAACCAATCACGCAGTGACACCCCAAAAAGTTCAAAGAAAATAATTCCAAATTGAATATGAAAAACGTCTATTTCCTTTCTGATGCACATCTTGGCTCGTGGGCCATCCAACACCAACGAACACAAGAAAGACGACTGGTGCGCTTCCTGGACAGTATCAAGGAAAAGGCATCGGCCATCTATCTGCTGGGTGACATGTTTGACTTTTGGAACGAGTATCGATATGTTGTGCCGAAAGGATATACGCGCTTCTTGGGCAAAATTAGCGAACTCACCGACATGGGCGTGGAGGTTCATTACTTCGTCGGCAACCATGACCTGTGGACCTACGGCTACCTGGAACGAGAATGCGGTGTGATTGTCCACCGAAAACCCTTGACAACAGAAATCGGCGACAAGGTGTTCTTCTTGGCACACGGTGACGGATTGGGCGATCCCGACCATCAATTCAAGCTGCTGCGCAAGATTTTTCACAACCCTACCTGTCAGCGTTTGTTCAATGCCATCCATCCACGATGGGGCATGTGGCTTGGACTTACCTGGGCAAAACACAGTCGTTTGAAGCGAGCCGATGGTAAAGAGACGCCTTATCTTGGGGAGGACAAGGAATACCTGGTGCAGTTTACCCACGAATACATGAAGACGCATGCCGACGTAGACTATTTTATCTACGGACACCGACACATTGAACTCGACCTGACGCTGAGTCGCAAGGCCCGCATGTTGGTCCTGGGCGACTGGATATGGCAGTTTACCTATGCCGTCTTTGATGGCGAGCACATGTTCATGGAGCAATATATCGAAGGCGAAAGCAAACCATAAATACAAATAACACATCAATGAAGGCTACATTTCTAAGCATGGTTCTCTTCTCATCCATGTTATTTTCAGCGAGCCAAGCAGTGGCTCAGCATCACGAATTCGCGAACTATAAACGATATGCACAAGACAACGCCCGACTGGGAAAGCCGACCAAAGGTGAAAAACGCGTTGTGTTCATGGGCAACTCCATCACAGAAGGATGGGGCAAGCAGCACCCCGACTTCTTCAAAAAGCATGGCTATATCGGCCGAGGCATCAGCGGACAAACTTCCTTCCAATTCCTCTTGCGTTTTCGCGAGGACGTCATCAAGCTACAACCCAAGGTAGTTGTACTCAATTATGGAACCAATGACATCGCTGAAAACACAGGAGCTTACAACGAAGAACTGACCTATGGCAACATCATCTCGATGGTGGAGATGGCTCGCTTTCACAAAATCAAGGTCATCTTGGCCTCCTGTCTGCCTGCCCGCAACTTCGGTTGGCGGCCC
This sequence comes from uncultured Prevotella sp., assembly GCA_900547085.1. Lineage (GTDB taxonomy): Bacteria > Bacteroidota > Bacteroidia > Bacteroidales > Bacteroidaceae > Prevotella. The sequence continues at coordinate 589 of URFI01000122.1, read as the reverse complement.
AACATCACAGACGGAATGCAGAAAATTCGCAGTCTTAACGCACGGGTAAAGGCGTACGCCAAAGCCAACAACATACCATACGTAGACTATTTTACGGCCCTGCTCGCCAAAGATGGCAACGGCATGGACAGCCAATACACACCCGAAACCGTACATCCCAACCTTGCTGGCTATGCGGTGATGGAGAAACTGATTGTGCCCGTGGTTGAAAAACTGCGCTAATGGCCGTCGCCTCACCCTTCTCGCGCCCGCTCTATGTGATGACAAAGCCTGCGGGCGCTTCATGCAACCTGGCTTGTGAGTACTGTTATTATTTAGAGAAGTTGCAGCTATATCGCCACGATACACGCCACGTCATGAGCGATGAAATGCTTGAACGCTTTGTCAAGCAATATATCGAGAGCCAGACCATGCAGCAAGTTCTTTTCTGCTGGCATGGCGGAGAAACGCTCATGCGCCCCATGTCGTTTTATGAAAAGGTAGTCAGGTTGCAGCGTCAGTATGCGCAGGGCAGGCAGATAGACAACGTCATACAGACCAATGGGACGATGATTGACGACCGGTGGGCCCAATTTTTCCATGACCAGGG
>URFI01000121.1 GCA_900547085.1 uncultured Prevotella sp. | reverse complement strand
TGTACGCTATAAAATGAACACAACAGAACAAGAACAAGTAAGGTCAAAGTCGACAGACCTGATTTATGGACTTCACGACCGACCGGCTCTCCGAGAAAGTATCTTTGCCGCACTGCAGCACTTGCTGGCCATCTTCGTAGCCATTATCACCCCACCGCTGATTATTTCGAATGCCCTTAATTTTGATTTGGAAACAACAGGATTCTTGGTTTCCATGTCATTGTTCGTTTCTGGCGTCGCCACATTCATACAATGTCACCGCATTGGTCCCATTGGTACAGGACTCTTGTGCATCCAAGGCACCAGCTTCTCCTTCATAGGCCCCATTATCGGAGCCGGCATGCTCGGCATGGTAGGTGGAAAGTTGAACACCGAAATGGCTTTGTCCTATATATTTACCGCCTGCATGTTCGCCTCTGTTGTCGAAATGCTCGTGAGCCGCCTATTGAAGTACACACGCAAAATCATCACGCCACTGGTCTCTGGCATCGTTGTCACGTTGATAGGCATGTCGTTGGTCAAGGCCGGAATCAACTCATGTGGTGGTGGTGCCGCTGCCGAAGCTGATGGGTCGTTCGGATCTATGGTAAACCTTGGGTTGGCAGCGCTGGTGTTGTTCAGCATCATCATCTTCAATCGTTCCAGCAACCGCTTTCTCCGAATGAGTTCAATCGTGCTGGGTCTCCTCATTGGATGCATCGCTGCCTATCTCATGGGAATGATTCACTTGGATTCCATTCAAAGCTATGGAGGCTTTATCATCCCCGTTCCGTTCAAATACGGATTTCGCTTTGACATTTCGGCCCTGATATCATTGGGACTGGTTTACCTCATAACGGCCATTGAAGCATACGGAGACATCACGGCCAACTCACTGATTTCCGGAGAACTCATCGAAGGTGAAGTGTTTGAGAGAAGAGCATCGGGCGGCATTCTGGCCGATGGTTTCAACTCCATGTTGGCCGCAGTGTTCAACTCTTTCCCCAATTCAATCTTCGCACAGAACAATGGAATGATTCAATTAACAGGCATTGCCAGCCGCTATGTTGGCTACTACATTGCCGGAGCACTGGTTGTCTTAGGACTGTTCCCAGTTGTTGGATTGGTGTTTTCCTTAATTCCGGCTCCGGTACTCGGTGGCGCCACGCTGTTGATGTTTGGAACCGTAGCTGCCGCAGGCATCAAAATCATCGCATCAACTCAAATCAACCGGAAGGCAGTATTGGTGATGGCCATCAGCTTTGCCCTGGGCCTTAGCGTAGAAATGGTCCCAGGTATACTGGATCACATGCCAGAAACCATCAAAAACATCTTTTCTTCGGGCATTACGACAGGTGGACTTACGGCCATCCTGACAAATGCATTTATCAAGATTAAAGAATAGATAACTCCCGAACATTCACGCAATCGGGACACACCAAACCTGTGTCGTTTCCAAGACAACATGAAGCTTGCCTTGCAAGAGCATGCATATTGGAATGGAAAGGCATTGAAATTGGTGTCCAAAGTCATTGCTATTGGACACCAAACTCAATGCTATTGGACACCAAACTCAATGCTATTGGTGGCTAAACTCAATGCTATTGAAGGTCAAAAGCATTGCTTTTGAAGGTGAATGCATCTAATATAGCGGTTGACCGACGCCACTTCAATATATGAAAAATTACAGAAATCTGCACCTTTAAGGATACATTTTTAATTTTATAAAAAAAATAACTAAAAAGGTTTGGAGGATTCAAAAAAAACATTAACTTTGCAAGTGTTATCCTGAAAACAATCTTTTTACCTTAAAGGACTAATACCTATTGAAGATTTGAAGGCGATTATCTGTGAAGACCATTGCCTTTTTTTATTTCTTGTATAAAGCAGACATTCTGCGATGGATAATCACACTGTTGATGAAAGATACAATTGTCAGGATGACAAATCCCAATAAACAAGTAGGAAGCATGCTGGTTTTGTCAATGCTTGGAAGCATGGCATACAGTATTTCAATGTAATAATCCCGTATACAATACACGGCCAGAACGGCCATCAGCAAAACTGCGACGTTCAGCATGAGTGTTAGGAAGATGTATGGCTTTGACACTTGACGTGGACGATAGCCTATCAGCAAGAGATTTTCAAGTTTATCCGCATTCTTTTGCACGAGAAGATAAATGCTTAACAGCAGGATGTAAAAGCTCAAGAGGGATATAAACAAGCCCACGACCATCACGATGGACACGACTAACGATAAGAACGAGATGGCTTTCTCGTTGGCAAGATTGCTATCTTCAACCTCATACGCATGGCTATCCAAGTATTTTGTAATGGCTCCGTCGCGCGTGCTCGACACGTCAGCGATTAGTCTGTTGGGGTTGCTTGTCGCGTTTGGCGCAAAATGATGGTTGCTCCACGACATAAATGACATGGGGACGAGGATGGAGTTCAATTTACTTGAGAATCCAATGACTTTTCCTTCAAACACTTCATCCTTACCATTGCCATGAATGGCCATCCGCACATTAAGCATTCCCACCACGCCTTCAGAGATGCTCGGTAATGAGTGATTGCGCGCATAACCGAAATTATACATGGTGATGTATGACCTGGGTAGGATGATGGGCACCATCTTGCTGCCTTCCTCATAATGCCATTGGGCAAGCGGAACATCGACAAACGAATCGGGAATGCTCTCAAAAAAGAATTCGGAATCAAGCAATTTGGTTTCCTTGACGTACAGCGTCACATTCACCTTATACTCGGCCGAGGTGAATGCGCCCAACTTTTTGACGAAAGGCTGTTGCTTTAATTCTTCAATCTCCGCCACATTAAACGTGTTGTCCTCACCACTGATGGTGGATGCCGTTCCTGATTTCTTACTGATGGTGAGATAATCGGCCTTCATGAAGCTGTCATCGCTGTTAAACACAGGCATGACGTCACGATAAAACTGATATCCCAACAGAATGACAATCATTCCAAACAGGTTTGCAAAGAAAAAACCTACAAACTGAGGAATGCTCACATGTTGCCGAAGAAGTTTCCAAACAAGTGTCATAGTCTTACAACCTTATCATATTTTAAAGCCAGATGTTTGCCGATACTCGTAACAATGATGCCGGCTCCTTGGTGGGTAGCTTCACGCAAGAGGACCTGTCCCATGACGTTGGAGTTGTCATCATCGAGGTGACTGATGGGTTCGTCAGCCAACAAAAAATCGAAAGGTTGGACAAGCGAGCGTATCAGTGCCACGCGTTGTTGTTGTCCAAAAGACATCTGTCCTATCCTGACATTCAACTTGTCAGCAATGTCCAATTCATCAAACCAATCAAGAATTTGCGCTTTGGTCTTGAAATGCGTCATGTTATTCTTAATGAGAACGTTCTCAAGAGCGGTTAATTCGGGGAATAAACGCAACTCTTGAAAGAGATAACTGACATGCCGGGTGCGTATTTCTGCCCAGTCTTTGATTGTGAGTGCATTGATATTCTGCTCATCAAACAAGATTTTTCCATCGAAATCACGTCGATATCCTATCAAATAACTGCAAAACGTACTCTTTCCTTTGCCAGAATTGGCTTCTAACAGATAATAATGCCCCTTGTGGAAGGTGATTTCTTCATTCCAAACATCCGACACTAATCCTTGCACATGTGAAAAGACATGCGGCAGAACCTTGCTCAATGTGATAGTTTCCACCTTTTATTTCAATTTATATACCATGGTGTTAACAGGCCCTAACACGGGCTTCAGCAAATCAACAAACACTTTCATCGTTTCATTTCGCACGTCGTTGAAATGAATCACCATGACCATTTTCTGCCCTTTGATTTGATTTTGCAGCTGAATAGGCAGTGGTGTTTTCGCCTGACCGATTGAAGCCAACGCTTCTTGCTTGCTGCTGCCGCTAAAGAACTGCTTGTCCTCACTCACCCCAAAACAGAAGTTGGTCTTGCCATCTGAATAGGAATAGATGTTCTTACCGGCATTCGTCAATTTAGCACCTTGCGGCACTGATTGCTTCCAATAGGGAACATCAGCCAGCCATTTTGTATGAGCAAGACGTGCAGCCATCGACAATTGAATGGCTCCGTCAGAATAGTTTGGAACAATGATGCACATGTCACCATCAACACTGCGGATGATGTTGTCCATGTCTATCGCCTGATTGATACCCGTCAGCAACACCTGAAGGCCCTTGTTCTGCTGCAAAATGGGCAAAAACTTTTGTCCATCCACGTTCACGAACATGCCCAACAAGGCCTCGCTTGACATGGATTGCAGGTAAGCATCGGTGATGGGACGATATACTTTGAACGACTTTTCAATCTCTTGATTGATGTGTTGGTTAAAAGAAAACGGTCTGCCTTCGATGGTTAGGCATCGTTTTTCGATGCTCATTTCAGCCGCTATCAGTACTAGTGACCCATCTACACCTTTCGGAGTGCCTAACGTCATCGGTGCAACAAGCTGCTCAGGCAAGGCTTTCGCCTGTGCAACCATTGCCATGGGACTGTTGATGTCCTCCAATTTTTCAAATATAGGAGAAGCTATCACGCTATTTTCCTCGTCTTGTTGCAGATATTTGGCCATCGTTCCTTTCATGACTTCCTGTGCAGCAACAGGCAAAGGTCCCATAATCAAGAGCGACAGATCATTGTAACCGGCAATCCAAGAGTCACTTACTTGCGCAAAATAGGCCTCACGATACTTCACGGGTTTGCTGTTCATCTTCACGAACAACTGCTCCAACTTCCCCTTGTCCTGCACTTTCGCACAGATACCTAAGTTCCCATCGGGCGATTCAAAAAGATAAATCTTGTGCGTCAAATCGATACCACTCTCATCCAAATTCTTCATTCGGAGCAGTACTTTCAGTAATGTGGCGCTGTTTACCCCACTTATCTTACTGACGTCAAACGACACTAAAGCAGTGCTTGACTTTGGAATAGCTTGGCGATATTCAGCATCTGAACAAGATGACAAAAAAGCAATGATGAACAAGCATGCGGAAATGCAATATAATTTGAATACTTTCATGTTGAACCTTACCTTTCTATTAATGAAACATCATACCGTCAAGAAGATGCCTTACCTATATGTGTTGTATGTTTACAAACTTTTCCTTCATGGATTATAAGATGCGTTTTACCACTTGTGACATCATGATTGATACCAGTCCTGCGGTTTCTGTCCTCAATCTGTTTTTCCCTAATGACACAGACGAGAATCCCTTTTCAAGGGCTTGATTCACTTCGTCGATTGAGAAATCACCTTCAGGACCTACAAGTATGGTAATATCTTGTTGATCATTGGCTTGCTGTATCTCGTTAAGAAAATCCTTTCTGGCAATCTCTGTGTAACAATGAGCAATGTACAGGCCACCCTCTCGCTGCTGATTAACGAAGTCTTGAAAGGGCATGATGGGATGAACTACGGGTTTCCAAGCCTTTCTACTCTGCTTCATTGCAGCAATAACAATCTTTTCCAAACGGTCAATTCGTAGTTTTTTGCGCTCTGAGAAGCGACAGTCCAGAAACGTGATTTCATCAAATCCAACCTCAGTCATCTTCTCAATCATCCATTCCATCCTATCCATCATCTTGGTTGGTGCGATAGCCAAATGCACATGTCCCTTCCATGTTTTCTGCTGCGGCAACGCTTTTACGATGTCATACATGCAATGCTTGGTTGACGCGAGCGTGACGTTTGCCTGGTAGAACGTACCCATTCCATCCATTAAAAATATTTCATCACCAGCTTTCAGTCGCAGAACGCTGACAGCATGCCGCACCTCTTCCAGCGATAATTCAGTAGCCTGGGCAGCACCAGGAACGTAAAAATATCTGGCTTCTTTCATATTCAAACATCAAGCATCAAGCAAATTGCGTCGTTTCATCTCATCTCTCAACAAAGATGCCAATTCATAATGCTCATCCTCAATGGCCTTGTTCAATGCCTTTTTCAACATTTCATCCGTCAAGGTGTTTACCGGAATAGACATGCCCTGCGCATTGTGAACATACTTCACGCTCTGCTTCTTCATCAACTTCTCATCAATATATACGGGAATGTCGCTAACATAGGCCAACAACATGGCGTCACTGATGCGTATCAAGATGGGTTCAAGCGTTTCTACATTATACAACACAGCCCTGTACTGTCCCTCAATTAAGTCGTTGATGAGAATCTCAAAGTGCAACGTAGTTTGCGAACGGATGACCTGCCACAACACTTCTGGCAGCATCCTGTTCGTGATGGGAACCTTTTGTACACGAAGACTAAACTGATACAGCATGTCGCGGTCACATGGGATAGTAAGCTGACGCTGTTGTTGTTCATCCACCAGGATGAGTAGTCCCACATCGTCAGAACCCACAATCTCTGTTACGTTCTTGAAAATCAGCCGTACTTTGTTCATGCCTTCACCATATTTTTCTTGGGTTTAAACAACAGAGCAAAGCTCACCCCCACCACCAAGGCATATCCGGCGAATGCATACCAGCAGGCCGACCAATTGGTAACACCATTGATGGTATTCGAGGTAACAACAGCCTGTGCAGCCAGTGAGCCAACCGTTGCGCCGATACCATTGGTCATGAGCATGAACAAGCCTTGCGCACTGGAGCGAAGAGCTGGTTCGGTGGCTTTGTCCACATACAACGAACCGCTGATGTTGAAGAAGTCGAAGGCAACGCCATAGATAATCATGGACAGCACAAACATCCATACGCGGTCACCCGGATTGCCCAACCCAAGCAAGGCAAACCGCAGCACCCATGCGAACATGGCAATCAACATCACGTTCTTGATGCCGTAACGCTTCATGAAGAAGGGTATCATCAAGATGCAAAGGGTTTCACTGACCTGTGACAAAGAATAAAGTATCACTGGATATTTCACCCCAAACGTGCCCGCATATTCAGGCAACGCCTTGAAACTTTCAATAAAAGGGGTTGCAAAACCATTAGTTATCTGCAAACTCACACCCAACAGCATGGAGAAGATAAAGAAGATGGCCATTCGTTTTTGTTTGAACAAGGAGAAGGCCTTCAGTCCGAAGGCTTCAACCAAACCAGTTGCATGCTGCCCCTTGGACGTAGGACAATGAGGCAACGTGAAGGTGTATAGAAACAAGAGAATGCTCAAAACACCACTGACAACAAACTGATTTTGATCGCTCTTAAAGCCAAAAATATCTACAAACCACATGGAACAGATAA
>URFI01000120.1 GCA_900547085.1 uncultured Prevotella sp. | reverse complement strand
AGTGTTTCGTTCACTTGACTGGTGGACCATTCTCATCTACATGGCGCTGCTCATCTTTGGGTGGCTCAGCGTGTGTGGGGCCAGCTATACCTACGGCGACACCGATATTTTCAGCCTCAGTACGCGGTCGGGTATGCAGATTGTGTGGATTGCCACCTCCGTCTTCTTGGGCATGGTGCTGGTTTTACTCGATGACCGATTCTACGATATGTTCTCGTACATCATCTATGTCGCATTCCTCGTGCTGCTCTTTGCCACCATCTTCAATCCGCATGACATCAAAGGTTCTCGCTCATGGTTGGTGCTGGGACCGATTAGATTGCAGCCCGCAGAGTTTGCAAAGTTCGCAACAGCGTTGGCCGTGTCGAAGTTCATGGGGCGCTATGGCTTTGACATTCATCAATGGAAAGACTTTGCCATCGCCATTGGCATCGTCTTGTTGCCCATGCTCTTCATCATTGCGCAGAAAGAAACAGGTTCTGCCTTGGTTTATTTATCGTTTTTCCTGATGTTCTATCGCGAGGGAATGCCAGGCAGTGTGTTGTTTACAGGCGTGGCGATGGTGATTTATTTCGTGTTGGGTATCAAGTATGAGGATACCGCATTGTGGTCGTTACCCGTTTCTGCGGGCAAGTTCATGGTGCTGTTGTTGGTTCAGGTATTCTCGGCTTCGATGGTGTATCTCTATTGTAAGGATAAGCGGCAAGCCCGTTTTATCTTGTTGGTTTGCTTGGGAGTCACCGCGCTATCGCTGCTTTTTGCGCAGTTTGTGCTTCCCTTTGACGTGGTTTGGGTGCAGCTCATCGTGTCCATCGTGCTGATTGGTTATCTGACTTATTGTTGGCTGGCCAGCCAAATGAGGAGTTATCTCTACATCGCCTTGTTTGCTGTTGGTTCAATCGTGTTCTTCTATTCGGCCGACTACGTGCTCAATAACGTGATGAAGCCGCACCAACGCGTGCGCATCACCGTGCTGTTGGGGCTGGAAGAAGATGTGGCCGGGGCGGGTTATAACGTCCATCAGAGTGAGATTGCCATTGGTGCGGGCGGACTAAGGGGGAAAGGATTCCTCAATGGAACCCAAACCAAGCTGAAGTTTGTACCCGAACAAGACACCGATTTCATCTTCTGTACGGTGGGAGAGGAAGAAGGATTCATTGGTTCTGCCGGCGTGTTGGTGCTTTTCTTGGCGTTAATCTTGCGACTCATCAAGCTGGCCGAACGCCAACCGTTTGCTTTTGGACGCATCTATGGCTATTGTGTGGCCAGCATTTTTCTGTTCCATGTCTTCATCAATGTGGGCATGGTGTTAGGACTTACGCCTGTTATCGGCATTCCGTTGCCGTTTTTCAGTTATGGTGGTTCGTCGCTTTGGGGCTTCACCCTCCTGTTATTCATCTTCCTCCGGATAGATGCGGGGCGCAACTTGGTGCACACCTAAGCTACCAATTTTTCAAAAACAACAGCCCCTTTACCGTTTCGTCAGGCTCACTCCCACGTTGCTGATGCCTGGTAAAATCTCTCTTTTCATGTCATGACGAACGCTGATGTGCAGCGAATCACCTTCGTGTAAGTCCATCGAAGTGATGTCAAACGCATATTGATAGTAGCCAATTCCTTGTCCCTTGGGCACCCCATTGGCACCAATGAGCGCGCAATTGAGCGTGTCGACGTGTTTGATGTGCGCCGGATGAACGGTTTGCTCAACGATGAGCGTGAGTCCCATGAACGGATATTCGTTGTTGATTCGCAGGGCCAACGCCGATTGGTAGTGTCCCGATGCTTTCAACTTGGGCACATCAAACGCCAAACTGTCATTCTTTTCCCAGCCTGCAAGGGGTGTATGACGAAAGGTGTCATACACTTTTTTTTCGTTGCAAGCTGCAAAAAGGATGCAAAGGATGAGTGCTACCCCCAACTTTCTCATGTCCTATCAATTATCTGCCTGACGTTCTTGATTGTCTTTTCGGTCTGTTTTTCGCCTGCGGTTTTGGTTGTTTCTGCGCCGATTGTTGTTGTTTCCCCGTCTTGCATTGCCTTCTGAAGCCTCCGTGTTGGGCCTTTTCTTTCGGTTTTTGTTTTTGTCAAACCTACTGATGTCAGCACCGGCAAGCAAATCTTTAGGCTTGTGTTCTTCTTTCTTCTGCCCATCATTCGAGAGCGAAGCTGGCTTTTCGCCCCGCTTGTTCATCTCAATGATTTCCTGGATGCGTTGGATATCAATCGTCTCGAGGTCCACGGCAGCGTTCTTTTCGGTAGAGTAGGTCACCATCCCTGTGAGGATATCTGCCTTGAAATGATAATAATCCTTGTCCACCGTGTGCAACACAATCTCCCTGCTGGGCAGTTTTCGACTGGCTTCCAGATAGTCGTCGGCCTCATAGTTGAGGCAGCATTTCAGTTTGGCGCACATTCCGGCCAGCTTTTGTGGGTTCAACGAGATGTCTTGGATGCGTGCCGAATTGGTGCTAACCGATACGAAGTTCTTCATCCAGGTGGCGCAACAAAGCTCTCGTCCACATGGTCCGGTGCCGCCAATGCGCCCTGCTTCCTGCCGGGCACCAATCTGTTTCATCTCAATGCGCACGTGGAAAGTTTCGGCCAGCACTTTGATGAGCTGCCTGAAGTCAACGCGTTCGTCGGCAATATAGTAGAAGATGGCCTTGTTGCCGTCGCCCTGATACTCCACGTCGCCTATCTTCATTTGCAAACCAAGATCCTTCGCAATCTTTCTACTCTGTATCATGGTGTCGTGTTCGCGAGCCTTCGCCTCCCTGTATTTCTCCATGTCCACCTCTTTGGCGATGCGGTAGATGCGTTTAATCTCATCTTGCGACCTCAAATTGGCCTTCTTGATTTGCAGCTTCACCAGGCTTCCGGTGAGCGTCACCACGCCAATGTCGTGTCCCGGACTGGCTTCTACGGCCACGATGTCGCCCTTTTTCAGGTCCAACCCGTTCACGTTGTGGAAATATCCCTTTCGGGTATTCTTGAACTGAACCTCCACCAAGTCGGTCGTCAGGTTGTTTCCTGGGATGTCGGCCAGCCAGTCATAGGTGTTCAACTGCTTGTCTTGGCGGCCACACGAGTGGCGGCAAAGGCCTCTGTCACACCCGTTGGCTATCTTGAATTTCATATTTTTGTAATCCATTGTGTAAAAGTTGAGTGGAAGAATGCTGCTGTCACGGTTGTCGGCGGTGAGCCTTCTCGTGGACGACATTCTTGTATATATTGTTATTTTTTGATGAGCAGAACAATCATTTCCAACGCCATGTTGAAGAAGACAATCTTTGCATTGGCGTTTTGCCCGATGTCTCTTCGTGCCGAGGCGAACAGTTCTTCAATCTCCATGACGTTGGCTTCGTTGATGAATCGGGCGAAGTTCTTGGCAAAATCCTCCTCTTCAATCGTCATGTAGTTCAGCTCGGGCAGGCGAAAGTTGTACATAAAGTTTTCGCGAACCATTCTGCTGAAGTAGTCCAGCATGCGCCGCTGCTTCTCTCGTCCGTAGCCGGCAACGCCCTCAGTCCATTTCTTCAGCTCCTTCACGTTGCGCATGTACGCCAGTCGCATTAGTTGTTTGAAGGTTTCCAGAAACTGTCTGTTCTCGTTGTCAGCATCCAGTGTCTCCAATGCTTTCAGCCAGTTGCCGTTGGCCGTGCGTGCTATGCGGTGCGCCATGTCGGCTTCCAGTCCGCGTTTTTCTACCAACGCCTGCTCGATGGCCTGGTCGTCAATGCGTCTCACGTCGATGCGTTGCACGCGACTTCGGATGGTCTCGAGCAGTTTCTCGGGCTCCTCGCACACCAGGATGAACAGGGTCTGCAGGGGCGGCTCTTCCAGTAGCTTGAGCAGTTTGTTGGCACAAACCTGATTCATGCGCTCGGGCAGCCAGATGAGGGAGATTTTATAACCGCCCTGACTCGATTTCAAGCTCAGCTTGCGGGTCAGCTCATCGCTCTCTGCCTCAAATATTTGGGCTTGCTGCGTGGTGGCCTTCATGCGGTCGAGCCATTGATCCATGCTGAAATAGGCACCTTCTTTGAGCAGCGTTCGCCATTCCCTGCCAAAGTCGTCGCTCACCATTTTGTGGTCAGATGAGGTGCCTGTTGGGCGAATCACGGGGAAGGTGAAGTGCAAATCGGGATGCTCCCAGTTGCGCAGCATGGCCTCGGCATTGGTCACGGCATGGTCGTTGTTCAGCACCGACTGCCCCTCTTCGTTGCGTTCGCCCAGCAAATAGGAGGCGAAAGCCAAGGCCAAGGCCAACTTGCCACTGCCGTACGGGCCGCAAAGCATGATGGCATGGGGCACACGGTTCTCGCGCACCAGCTGTAAAAGGCGCGCCTGAGCGTCTTCCTGTCCGATTACTTCGCTGAATTTCACTGTTCCAAAATCGTTGTTGTAGGCCGTTGCCAGCTGCCTTTCCAGCTCGAGCCATCTGTTTGCAAAGTTAGTAAAAAATTCATGAATTATGCTTTGCCCTGCCGATTATTTGTCACTTCCAGGCAAAGCTCTTTCATTAAAAAAGCTTGTTTGTTGTCATAAACAATCATGTATTTTTTGTTACAACAACGAATTAAGCGAATGCAACGAATCCGATTGTCGGAATCAATGAACGCAGGCGTTCACCGAATCAAACTAATTTGGCAAAGCCATGCGACATGTTCATGTCGGCAGATTTGTTATATTCGTCGAACGCTTGCATTCATTGTCTTGTTTAGTTTATTCGTTACATTTGTTACATTCGTTGTTCAACAATATTGCCCTTCAATGAAAGATTTCCCACTTCCAGGCATAGCATGCCATCAGATGTTCTGCTCCCGTCAGTTGCCCTCATCATCTAACACAAAGGCGATGGATTTCAATCTCCATGCCTTTACCCGCTAAACCCGTTGACTTTACCCGCCAATCTTCATGCCTTTGTTCTCCAATCTCCATGCTATTGAAAGGCGGTTTCTGGATTTTTGTCAACGTGTTGGATTTCAGATAGTTGTGTGTTTGGTGCCAGATGCCCAACTTACCATCCCTCGCGTGCGGGATGAGAAGCATTTTGAAGTTGAATCTATCTTTTTGATATAAATATCTTAATATTTGTATAATTCTCCAAAAATGACTACCTTTGGGTGTTAAAACATGAAAGAAGCAAAACGAAAACACTTTGACAAATCAACTATTTTACCTATTTTTGTCGTGAATGAGGCTGCTTGCCGAAACATTGGAAAACAACTTTAAATCCCCATAATATGAAAAGAGCATGTAAATTGAAATTCTTTATTTTGTCGGTGGCAACGTGGCTGTATTCGTCAGGGGCCTCGGCACAGAGCAATTTTACGATGAGCGGCGCACTGACCGACGTTGGAAACGACTCCATCCTCGTGGAGTATGTAGAGCGAAACCCGGACAAGAAAATCATCAATTTTGCGACGCCCGTCAATAACGGCCATTTCAATTTTTCGCTTTCTATAGACAAGGCCTACCAAGGGAGTCTTCGGTTGAAATCCAGTCCCAAAAAGGTCATGTACTTTTTCTTTGTCCCCAACGAATTTGTCAACATAGAAGGAGATTTCATCGACGAGTACAGTGTCCGCGTTTCGGGCAGCGCGTTCTATCAGCAGTACGCCAAAGTGATGGACGTGGGAAGGCCTTTTCACAAGGAATTTGGCATCGCCAAAAAAGAGTATGAGGCGGGAGTGGCTGCCGGTGACGATGCCGCTCGGCTCGACAGCATACGCAAAGCCGCCAACCGTGACATCAATCGGCGCATGTACCCTGTGGTCGAGGAGTACATCGTACAGCATCCCGACGAGGACGCCACGGCGACTTTGGTGCTTGACGTGAATATGGACCGTGTGGTTCCGGTCATACGGAAGCTTAGTCCCGCAGTGCGCAACGGTCGTTTCAAAGGATATTTGGATATGTGGCAGGAAGCCTTCGAGCGGATGGCCGTGATGAGGAAAGCTCGGAAAGAAGTAGCCGATACGGCTAAAGTAGGCGCGATGGCCCCCGATTTTTCCCTCCCCACGCCGCAGGGCGATACGCTCACGCTCAGTTCCCTGCAGGGTAAATATGTGCTGCTGGACTTCTGGGGCTCATGGTGCACATGGTGCATCAAGGGATTTCCCAAAATGAAAGAATGCTATGCCCAATACGGAGACCGCATTGAGTTTGTGGGCATCGATTGCAACGACAAAGCCGAAAAATGGAAACAGGCTTTGGAGAAATACCAGTTGCCGTGGCCGCAGGTGAGAGACGGCGATGCGAGGGTCGAGACCGCATATAGGGTGAAAGGCTATCCTTATAAGGTGCTGATAGGTCCCGATGGGAAGATATTGAAAACTTATTTGGGCGAGGTGGAGACGTTCTATCAGGAGTTGGGCCAAATTATAACCTCTGACAAAGATTAGTGCCAGACGTTTTTTCAACTAATTAGCAGGCCCTATATAAAGAACCCAAAATGAAAAGACTCACTATAATATTCTTCTTTTTTATAATTGGATATGCGCTATATTGGTGCATATCTGATTATAATTATAGATACAATAAAATAAATAGTATCGTAGGAATTTATAAATTAGATTTTAATCATACTGATTCTGAAATTTATAAGGATTCTATTGAAAAATATAATAATTTAAGATTAATATTTAATTCTGATATGACATTTTCCTTATCATTTTCCGTGCCATTTATGGCTGATACTGTAGGAACATGGAAGGTTGGAGGAATGGATGAATGGAATGAAATTGTCTATCATAATGGCATTATAGATCAATTGGGGGAATTTGACGATGGGGATACGATTATATATATAAATTCCCCAACTCCGCAAAAAACTTACAAGAAACCGACACTAATAGACAAGGTTGTCTTTGTGAGAATAAAGTAATTTTTTTACTCGTTCTCCGATTTTATCAAGCGCTTATGTAGATAATTCATGTGTCAACAAAAAACAAGGACGCCCTAATTATATGCTCAAAAAAGTTTTAGCGGACAGCAATATTCAAGATTAAATTAATTTGCTTAACGTTGCCTTTTCTCATTTTCACAAGCATTCAATCTAATTCTCGTTCTTCCTGCCAATTATTCCGATACTCCGATGGTGTTCGTTTTTGGGGGTCATTATGCTTGAAGAATTTTGTAAAGTTTGAATTATCAGAAAATCCCAATGAATTAGCAATTTGATTAAGGCTATTTGTAGAATGTTTTAACAACTTTAT
>URFI01000119.1 GCA_900547085.1 uncultured Prevotella sp. | reverse complement strand
ATTCTTTCGGAAGCCAATCCGTAACGTCTTTCCCTTGAATGAATAAGTCGTTGTCGTCCAGTTTGTTGTTAAGTATTTGCTTTTGATATACTTTTGATAGATTAGCCAAGGCGATTTTGTCTTCCGGATGCATGAGGCAATGCAGGGCATCTATCAACAGATTGACCGCAATTGATGAGTCCAAACGGAATGCTTCGTCAGATACCAGACGTATTTCCGGCATGGTTTCCATCAGTGCGTCAGCGATAGTGGGTATCTCTTTGTTGTTGCGAACCAGGATGGCTATGTCTTTTTGCCGCACTTCTTGCCCCTTCAGCGTAGTGATGATTTGTGCGATTTCGGTTACCATCAGGTTATCATAGTCTTCTTTTGGAAAGAGTTTGATGTTGGCAAAGCCTGTTCTGTTCTTCTCATCAGGTGCTTTTTGGCACACGTCCTCGTACGCTTTCTTCACTTGTTCCGCTTCCTCAGGGTTGTCTGTGGCCAGTGCTTCATACTCTTTTCGTGCGACAATCGAGAAGAATGTGTTGTTGAAATCAATGATGTTGTTCTCTGATCGACGGTTTACGTCAAGTTTAAGGGTTTCGAGTAGGTGCCCTTGTGATGGAAATTCCTGCTCAATGTTGTTCAATAGTCGCCAATCACCGGAGCGGAACCGATAGATGCTTTGTTTGACATCACCCACAATGAGGCCGGTACCATCAGCATGACTGATGACTTCTTTCAATAGAATCTTGAAGTTTTGCCATTGGATAGTGCTGGTATCTTGAAACTCATCAATCATGATGTGTTTGAGTTGTGTGCCTATCTTTTCAAAGATAAAGGGCGAGTCGCTGTCCTCAATGAGTTTGTTGAGCAACAACTGTGTGTCGCTGAGCAAGAAGCTGTTGGAGTCGGCATTCAGCTCTCTTACCTTTTTCTCAATGCTGCCAAGCAGTCTTAGCTGGTTGAGATGTCGCAAGATGAGTGTCGCTGTGCGGAAAGGAACAAGTAGTTGTCTTCGTCTTTGCTCTGTGGTATTCAGCAAGTTGGTGAGCTCTGTAGCCAACATCATCAACCCCTCATCTTTTTGATCGCCCTTTCTCAACCACTCTTCCGGTGCATCCGCAGCTTTTTGCGCCGTGGTGTTGAACAGTTTGCTGTCGTCATATTTACCTGAACTGAGCTTGATGAAATAGCCTGCGGGTCCTTTTTTCCCACTCTTCAGATCATCGATGGAAGCCTGATGTCGGTCGAGTGTTTCGTTGAAGGCTTCCCCCATTCTACTGAATTCTGCTGATGCTCGTTCTCTGATGTTTCTCAATTGCTTGGTGTATTGCACAAAGAAGTTGTCTTGACTCAGTACGTTTTCCAGTTCATCGCGATGCGCTTTATACACATCCTTAAAGATGTTCGAGCCAAAATCCTTAATTTCTCCAATGACATTCCATGACTTGTCGTCAGAGATGTTTTGCCGGATGTATTCGTATATCCACCGCAAGAGTTTATCATTAGGCTGCAATTCTTCAATCAACTCATCTACTGCCTTCTCTTTCACTTGCTTATCTCTCAACTCAATTCTTAGATTTGCTGTGAGATCAAGTTCTCTCGCCAGGTTTCTCAACACGCTTTGAAAGAAAGCATCGATGGTTTCTACCCTGAAATAATTGTAATTGTGCAGCAACTGTCCCAATGCCTTTTGCGCTCGTTCACGGATTTTAGTGCTAGGAAAGGGGATGGATTCCTGTATCTTGTGTAAATAACTATCAGAGTCGGGTAAGCCATGAGCGATGCCATACAGCTGGCTCAAGATGCGCATCTTCATTTCTTCTGTCGCCTTGTTTGTAAAGGTAACAGCCAAGATGGAACGATAGGCGTCGGGATTATCAATGACACGCTTCATGTACTCAGTGGCCAATGTGAAGGTTTTTCCGCTTCCCGCACTTGCTTTATACACCGTGAGCGATGGTTGTTGTTTAGATGAGTTGTTCGTTGCAGTCATGTTTTGAGTTTTACCATTGTCTGAATAGTTCGAAACCAAACTTAAATCCGAAGTTCCTGTACTTGCCGTTGATGGTCGAAACAAATGCCCCAACAGAGGCCAGACGCGTCTTGAAAGCATAACCCAGTTCGATGTAAGGATGGGCTTGCTTTGCGTGTAAAGCACTGAAATAAAGTCTTTCTCGCTCTATGAAATGTCCAGCGAGTGGTACCCAGGCAAGTATTAAGAAAGGAGACTCGTATGCGAAGTTGGCTCTCGCATAATAATGAGATAAGTTGTAGAGGTCTGAATCCAGCAGCTCAAACTCGCCGGACCAATCGACTATCCATCCATCGGGAAGGAAAGTCTGTCTGAAGTTCTCAAAATCCACGAAGTAATCATTGTTGGTGCGATGTGTATAAAAGCCGCCTCCCAAGCGCATGGACAAGCTCTGCACGTTCCACAAGGGCAGGATGTATTGACCGTCAAATTCCCAACGCGCATACGGTACATTGGTGTTCGCCAGTTTGTTGAGGCTTTGTTCGTAGCTGGCCGTCAGGGTGGGGCCCGCATATCCCCAGGGTCTATATTGCACTTGCAACTTTGGGGCGAGAGAAGAATACACCCGAGGCTTGTTGATTAGGTCGAATCCCTCTTTGTGTAGGGCGGATCGGTGATGGAGAATCAAACCGGCTTGGAACCCAATGTGCTTGGACAACTCATAGTTGGCATAGCAATCCCAGTAAGTATCTTTGAACTCATCCAAATGCATGCCCTCCCAAATAGGATTGTTGTCGGTGGCCAAGTTCAGCTCATTAACCAGTCTTCTGTTCTTGATACGTCGCCCACTTGAGAGGATAGATTTCAGGTAAGCGTTGTGTTTTTTGTCAAAGTAGTAGATGAGTGGTGTCCAAAAATAAAACTGTTTGAGTTTGAAGGAATAGCCGGCCTTGAACTGAAGCCAAATGTCACTGTTGTTCGTAAACTTGTATCCACCGCGAATGTTAAACTTATAATAAAATCCTTGGTTGTTGTTGTACCCCATGAAGAGCGGGTTCAAGATGGGGTTGATTCTAAAATATCCCTGTTGGTCTGGCCCGAATTTTTGATTGATATGCGTCAGAACATTTTCCCCAATCATGTCCCACAAGATGGTTTTCAGTTTCATTCGTTTGCTGGTTGGCGAAAGACCGTCTATCTTTGTAGTATCTTTCTCGGCAGTTTCTCTTGCCTTGACAATGCTGCCGTAGATTAGTTTTTCGTACGAAGTGAGCGGCTCTGGTCTCAACTGTTTCATCTTGATCATATCATGGTCGTCCTCCATGTGGTCATCAACAGGTTTCGGTAGATTGTACGCCATGGTGTAATGAGCTTTGATGTCATTGCCCAGAAACAGGAAACGGGCATCCAAATTGCATTTCTCTGGGCGCATAGCTTGCATGGTACCGCTACCCATTTTGATGAAAAGCCTGAATTGTATCATGTCGTATTCACCCGCCAGCCTCACCTGTACGATGCGACCGTCATGGGGCGTTACGATGGCCACCCCGTTAACCAGCAGCGTGTTTTTCAGCTTGGGCTTGAATCTAAGCCGAACGAGGCTGTCGGTTTCTTGCTCAAAGCTGTATTTGTAATATATTTTATTCTGTTTGTTGAAGGGTGAAAGAATGTTTTCACCAATCATGGTCACGTCATATATGCTGGGCGTGAGATAGCTCATCAAGGTTGGCATGGCAACGTGTCGGCGGGGAATGGTGGACAGTGACAGCAGCTTTTTTGTGGTATAGTCGCCAGAAGGTAGAAATGACACTTTGTTGAAGCTCTCCTGTATATATTCCCGTCTGCCCCCATGGGCCACCGCATACATGGTAGGTACGGCCATGAGGAACACATTGCGCTTGTTCACATGCAAGGAAGACTTCATATAAGCGTAGCTGGTGGTGTCGGCAACTCGCCTAATCTCGATGTTTTGCGGGTAGCTGAAAACGCGGTGCAACAAAGTGTCGAGTTTACTTTTTGCAGACCATACTTCCTGCGGCAACACGAGGCAGGGAAGTATCAACATCACTACTTTCAACAATGTTGTTCTCACCAAGGACAAAGGTACGATAACCTTGGCAAAAAAACGAACGATTGGTTAAATTCTTATCGGTATATTTCATTCATGTGCTAATGGCAGAAAATCAACGGGAGCGATAGCAAATGGTGGATGTCACCCTTTTGCTTGCGTTTGTGCAGGACCATCCATAGTTAACTGCTTTGCTGTTTTCATCTTTCATCTATCTTCATTATTTCTGCCAACCAAGAAAACTTGGACGCACAACAGTATTATGCTAATTGTCCTAAAAAATGACAATAAATTGGCTGTTGCAAAATGTTGAACTAGAAAAAATCGATAGGTATTCGGGATGCATAGAAGGGATAAAAAACCAAGTTTTACATCCTTAACTTGTAAAAGCATGGAGTTTTTCTTGTAAAGTGTATGAGTTTGCTCTTTAATAAGCATGCGTTTGGTGCGTAAAAGGTATCATATAACAGTGCTAAAGCACCCTTTTAGCGGTGTAAACGAGCGATAAATCACCTTGAAAATCACTATGAAAATCGTAAAATGTTGACAACTAAAGCATTGCGTTTTTCGCTCATTTTCATCTTTGGACGTCTTCATGGAAAATATGCAAAGCACAGAGCTCCTTTTGTTAAGAAAAATTCAGCAAATCCATTGTCGCACATCATCATCCCCCTGCGAGGCATGAAGGCCAAAAGTTCTTAAAATATTGAAATATAGTGGTAAAATAAATATAAAATGGTGGGCAACTTTCGCTTCTGTGTCATTATTGTTGTATTTTTGCGTTCAGTTTAAAAATTGAATAACAACACAATTATGGCAGAAGCTATTGATATTCGTGAGTTAAACATGCGGATAGAACAACAGAGCGGTTTTGTGACCGACCTTGTTCGAGGTATGGATCAAGTCATCATCGGTCAAAAGCATTTGGTTGATTCTTTATTGATTTCCTTGCTTAGCGATGGACACGTCTTGTTGGAAGGTGTTCCTGGATTGGCCAAGACACTGGCCATCAAAACGCTGGCCCAATTGATAGAAGCAGACTACAGTCGAATTCAGTTTACACCCGACTTGTTGCCTGCAGACGTGATTGGCACCCTGATTTATTCGCAGAAGGAAGAGAAGTTTCAAGTGAAAAAGGGTCCGGTGTTCGCCAACTTCGTCTTGGCAGATGAGATTAACCGAGCACCGGCGAAGGTACAGAGTGCTTTGCTGGAAGCCATGCAGGAACACCAGGTGACCATTGGTGAAAACACCTTTAAGTTACCCAATCCGTTCTTGGTGATGGCCACGCAAAACCCCATTGAACAAGAAGGTACTTATGAACTCCCCGAGGCTCAGGTAGACCGTTTCATGCTGAAGGTGGTCATTGATTATCCTACCTTGGAAGAGGAGAAACTCATCATCCGTGAAAACCTTCAAGGAGCCATGCCGCAGGTTACCGCAGTGACCACTGCCGATGAAATTCTCAAGGCTCGTACCATTGTCAACGAAGTGTATATCGACGAAAAGATTGAACAGTACATCGCTGACATTGTTTTTGCTACCCGATATCCCGAGCGTTATCAGCTGCCCGAACTGAAAGATATGATCACGTTCGGCGGTTCGCCGCGCGCATCCATCAACCTGGCCAAGGCTGCCCGCGCATACGCCTTTATCAAACATCGCGGATATGTTGTTCCCGAAGATGTGAGAGCGGTGGCACACGACGTGCTGCGTCATCGCATCGGATTGTCGTACGAGGCTGAAGCCAGCAACATGACATCTGAGGAAATCGTGTCGAAAATCATCAACAAGATAGAAGTGCCATAAAGCGGGACGAGGAACAACTTGCACAGACAGTCGCGTCTGATGAGAAACAAACCTGAAGGGCATGGTTCTACTGGATGAAGAATATGGATACAAGTGAAATTTTAAAAAAGGTAAGGAAGATTGAGATCAAGACTCGCGGACTGAGTCAGAACATCTTTGCAGGACAGTATCATACTGCCTTCAAAGGGCATGGTATGGCTTTCTCGGAAGTGAGAGAATACCAGTTTGGGGATGATGTCCGTGATATTGATTGGAATGTCACCGCCCGCTTTAACCGTCCCTACATCAAGGTGTTTGAAGAGGAACGCGAGCTCACGGTGATGCTGCTCATCGACGTCTCCGGCTCTTTGGATTTCGGAACCAAGAAACAAACCAAAAGAGAGATGGCCACTGAGATTGCAGCCACACTTGCCTTTAGCGCCATACAGAACAATGACAAGATTGGTGTAATCTTCTTTTCAGACAGAATAGAGAAATATATCCCGCCTAAGAAAGGGCGCAAACATATTCTGTACATCATACGCGAGATGTTGGATTTTGAGCCTGAGAGTAAGAAGACAGATGTTGCCATGGCTATAGAATACCTCACACGAATGATGAAACGACGCTGCACGGCCTGCGTGTTAAGCGACTTCTACATCCGTCACGATGCCAAGGAATACGATCGCTTTGAGCATGCCATGAACATTGCAAACCATAAACACGACATGGTTGCCGTGCAAATATACGACCCACGTGCCAAAAACCTGCCAAACATAGGCTTGATGAAAATATGTGACGCAGAGACGGGGCATGAGATGATAATAGACACCTCGTCGGCCAAACTGCGCCGCGCCCATACGGCTTATTGGATGGAACGCAATGCCCAACTTAAGCAAACGTTTGCCAAAAGTGGGGTAGACTGGACGAGTGTGGCAACGGATGAAGACTATGTGAAGGCCATGATGCGACTATTTGCACAACGTGGCGTTTAACAAGCTTGTCTGTGGTGGGCGAACCATCTATCTGGTGTGTAAATACCATATAAGAATGAATGTAAACATAAAATATATTGTTGGTATCTTGCTTTGCCTTTTGTGCAAAACAAGCATGTCTGCCCAAACGGCCGTCGAACAAAAGATTGATTCGGTTGGCATCTTCATAGGGCAGCAGGCTCACATGACTATTGACGTGACGGCTCATGAGCGTGCCAAGATTCAATTTCCATCCCTCAAACCCTCGCAGTATTTAGTCCCGGGCGTAGAAATCATCGATGTTTCGGATGCCGATACAACGGCGTTGGACAATCACTTTGTGAAGGTGTCCAAGAAATATACCATCACCTCGTTTGATGAAAAGTTGTATGCCATTCCCGGACAAAAAGTAAAGATTGATGGAAAGGAATATGT
>URFI01000118.1 GCA_900547085.1 uncultured Prevotella sp. | reverse complement strand
ATCAGCCAATACGGTTACCGCATCGTGTGGTGGCCTTGGATTATCGTTGCAGGCATCCTCGTGCTGCTTATCTCATTCTGCGCAGTGGCCGTTCAGAGCTATATGGCAAGTAATGAGAACCCGGTAAAGAATATCAAACAAGAGTAGAGTAACGTCGAAAGAGGTAAGTTTCTCAGGTCTATTATCGAAAAAAACGCAATTATGAAACAGCTTTTCAATCTCAAATCCTATTTCACCTTCCTGTCGAGGAACAAGGTATACACCGCCATCAACGTGTTCGGACTGAGCATCTCGCTCATGTTCGTGCTGCTCATCGGCGTTTATACCTGGCAGGAGAAGAGTGTCAATCGTCAGCACAGCAAGGGCGACCGCATCTACGCGATGGGTCTCGACTTCTACGAAGACCATGAAAAGGTACTTGGATTCCACCATGCCATACTGAGTCGTTTCCGCAAAAACTATCCGGAAATAGAAAACACCTGTGGCTTTGTCGTCTCAGACATTCGGCTGCAAAAGGGAGATGAGTTCTACAAGGCAACGGTGTTGGAGACCGATTCCACCTTCTTCTCCATGTTCGATTTCAAGCTGCTGCAGGGCGACAGGCAGACCTGTCTGAACGACCGGAACAACGTGGTCGTTACCAAGCGGTTTGCCAACAAATGGTTTGGCACGGAGGAAGTGCTCGGTCGCGAGATTACATGGAACGACAGCATTCGGTACCATGTCACCGGCGTGGTGGAGGATTTCGACAATACGCTCATCAACAAGAACGTGGAAATGATCATCGACTTCTCCTGGGAACGGTATCACAACGGGGCGAATATGGACGAGTATTTCCCAAATACAGTAAATCTTTCGGGTTCAATCATTTTCCTGCAAGTGAGAAAGGGCGCAAAGATGATGGGGCGAGAGAAAGAGTTCGGCAAATTCATTCACTCATTCTGGCCTGATTTCGACAAGGTGCCCTTCTATTGCAGACCGTTCTTGGTGCCGCTGAACAAAATATATTTCTCTGGTTACGAGAGCTACAATGACAACTTGCACACCGGAAACAGCCAACTGGTCAACTTACTTTTCATTGTAGGCTTGGTGGTGCTGCTCTTTGCCATCATGAACTACATCAATCTCACGGTGGCGCAATCGGGTTATCGTGCGCGGGAGATGGCGGCACGACGCCTCTTCGGTGCAAAACGCAAGCACATCATCCTGCGGCTGATGATAGAAAGCTCAACGCTCTGTTTCCTCTCCCTGCTGGTAGCAGTGTCGCTTGCGCTGGCTTTCGCCCCAATGACTGGTCGCTTGCTCAGCACCACCATGGACATGCGCGTGCTCGCAACGCCTGCCGTCATCGGTCTGTTGCTTGCCTTCACGCTGCTCGTCGGCTTCATCTCGGGCATCATACCTGCCTACGTCTTGTCGAAAGCCAAGCCCATCGAGGTGGTGAGGGGAACCTTCAGGCACCGCACGAAGATGGTGCTGGGCAGGGTGTTCATCGTGGTTCAGAACATCATCACCATCGTGATGCTCGCCTGTGCCACCATCATGTCGCTGCAAATGCTGCACCTTGTGAACGCGCCATTGGGTTTCAACACGAAGAACCTGATTTGTCTCTATCAAGGAGAGGCTTTCAGCAGCACGGACTTCCCGGTGTTCCTCAACAAGGTGAAGCAGGTTTCGGGAGTGAAATTAGTGTCCTGTTCTGATGGTACCCCGCAGGACGGCGGCAACAACAACACGGTGACGGGAAAGGACAAGGTCTATTCTTTCCAAATGCTCATCGGCGACCCCAACTATCTGAAAGTGTATGGACTGTCGCTAAAACATGACAACCACGTGGGACATCGGCCCGTAATTTACCTCAATGACCAAGCTGTGGGTGATTTGAAGATGAAGCCCACGGACAGACACATGAGTGATTTTTACAAACAAACAAAATTCTATCTCTTCCCAGAGGATGCGGCATTTGGCGGCATTCTCAACAATTTCCGACTGCGCAACATTACGGACAACAAAGTATATCCTCTGTTGCTCTGCATCAAGGACAAGGTGGAGAACCCATGGAACGTTACGATTCAGTTTGAGGGAAATCCCGCTAAAACCTACAAGGAGATACAGCGCATATATAAAGAGGTGTTCCATGAGGAGCTAAACGAGGCACATCCGTTCGTTGACAAGAGCATTGAATCGGCGTTTGAGTCAGAGTTGAGACTTTCAAAGATTATCGCCCTTTTCGCTTTCATCGCCATTGTCATCTCGCTGTTGGGACTTGTCGCCATGTCTACCTACTTTATTCAGCAGCGCAGCAAGGAGATTGCCATCCGCAAGGTGTTTGGCTCCACGAGCAATCGAATACGCCGCGACCTCATCCGCACCTTCCTTCAATATGTGGCCATCGCTTTCATTATCAGCGTGCCCGTCATCTGGTATATTATCAGCGAATGGATCAGTCGGTACAGTTACCGCATCGTGTGGTGGCCTTGGATCATCGTTGCCGGCATCCTCGTGCTGCTTATCTCGTTCTGCGCTGTGGCCATTCAGAGCTACATGGCCAGCAACGAAAACCCTGTAAATAACATTAAACAAGAATAAATATGAAAAAGAAAATCTTTTTTTGCATGACAGCTGTCCTTGTCTTGCTGTCATCATGTATCGTTGTACAAGCCAATTCGTACGAGGCTGCCAATGACGAAAGCAGAGCTTACCCACTGAGAGATTTCTCGGCAATCGAAGTCTCCGGAGCCATCGATGTAGAGTTTGTGCAGAGTAACAATCAAAGCTACCATGTAAAGGCGGTAGGCTCGCCCAGCATGTTGCCGAAGTTGCAGATGGAAGTGCGCAATCAAGTGCTGACCATCAAGCAAAAGTCTGACCCTGGCTTTCATTCAGGCAATAATCACCTCACGGTTTATGTACAGGCACCCAACTTGCAGTCGGTCACGGCTTCCGGTGCGTGTGATGTGCTCATTCGGTCGCTCAATGCCTCGGCAGTGCGGTTGGAGGCATGCGGTTCGAGTGATGTTACGGTCAATCAGCTGACGGCCAACAGCTTGGAAGTCCGGTTGCAAGGTTCTTCCGATGCTCGTCTGGCTGGCAAAGTGTCGAAAGCCATATATACCTGTTCCGGTTCTTCCGATGTGAGAGCCTACGATCTCAAGGCGAAAGACGTGTCGGCCACATGCTCCGGCTCGTCGGATGTCTATTGCTTCGCCACCCGTTCCGTCAGAGCCAAAGCCTCCGGCTCGAGCGACATCCGCATCAAAGGCAACCCCATCCAGCGACAATTGGATAAATCAGGGTCTTCGGATATTCACGTATTACATTAATTATCTATACTATGTTGCATCTTATCCAACAGTCTTGCCGCATGGCTTGGCGCAATCTCTTCCGCCGCAGGCAACACAATGTGGCCAAGATTCTATGTTTGGCACTCGGATTGAGTGTCAGTGCGGTTATCATTGCCGAGATTTATTATGAACAGACTTTCGACCAGAGTTATCCCGATTACGACCGTATATGCCGTGTGACCGAGGGCTTCAAGATGAAAGCACAGGAGTTCACGGAGGGCTTTAATACGTCGGGCGGCGTGGCACCGATGATGAAACGAACCATTCCACAGGTGGAACTGGCTACGCGCACCAATCCAATCGTGACCGATGGAGAGGTGGAAACTGATGACAAAGTACGTGTCCGCGCCGATGTCTACTTTGCCGACAGCTGCTTCTTCCGCATGTTTCCGGCCCGCATCCTTGAGGGTGATGCTGACCGGGCACTCACGGAACCGTTCTGTTGTGTAGTGAATCGCTCGACGGCAAAGCGCTTGGGCGGCAACGTTGTGGGTCGGCACATCGAGTCGAAGGAAATGCCTGGCCTGAAGCTGACCATCGTAGGTGTCTACGAGGATTATCCTCACAATTCAACGTTCCACACCTATGATGTGATCGGTTCAATGAAGACACAGAAGAATTTTAGCTACGACGGTCAGGATAACCTGGTCGGTAACGACCGTTACATCAGTTTCGTACGTCTCAGGAAAGGTACCTCTCCCGATTCGTTGAAACCCCTTATACACCGCATGATACAGACGCATTATCCCGTCAAGGAGCTGCAACAGTCCGGCACGTGGCTCACTTACAAGGTCACCCCCATATCTCGCTATTACACGGAGGCGGACAATGTGCGCCAGATGTTCTGGATTCTGTCGCTCCTGGTCATCATCCTCCTTTCGGTCTCGATACTCAACTACGTGCTTATTGTGGTGGGCAATTTGGTCAGTCGTGCCCGTGAGATGGCGGTAAGGAAATGCTATGGTGCCGGACGTGGAGCCGTCTACAGCATCACCTTCAGCGAAGTGTGCCTGCATCTCGTGCTTGCCCTCATGTTAGGAGCAGCTCTGTTGTGGGCTTGCCATGGCACAATCGAACAGTTGTTGTCGGCTCCGCTCTCTGTGTTGGTATTCAACCGTGGTGCATGGATTTTGCTTTTAATTGCGTTGATGGTGCTCTTCGTGGGTGGTATCGTACCCGGATGGCTTTACAACCGCATGCCTGTGACCATTGCATTTCATGGCTATGTCGAGGCCAGGCGTCGCTGGAAGGTGGCACTTCTGGGGCTTGAGTTTGCCATGGTGAGTTTCCTTTTAGGTCTGCTTTTCATTGTCAGCATGCAGTATAGGCATACGGTTGGCTTTGACTTAGGCTATCAGTGTGCCAATCTCGCATCCGTTAACATCACCGCACTGCAGTCCGATGAACGCCAGACGGCATACGGCGAGGTAGGCCGTATGAGCGGCGTGCGTCAGGTGTCGGCGTGCAATACGTTCCCATTCTATGGTATGAGTGGTAACAACGTAACTGTTCCAGGGGAAGAATCACAACTGTTCAATATCGCCGATCTCTTCACTGTCGCCGACCATTACTTTGATATGCTGCAGATTCCTATTGTTGCCGGACGTGTCTTCGCATCGGGCAGCGACAGTCTCAGGCAAGTAATGGTGAGTCAGGACTTTGCCTCTATGATGAAGAAACTGCGCGGATGGGACGACGTGGTGGGTCGGAAGGTGATTATCAGTGAACATAGCGGCAACGAAAACAAAGATTTACTGACCATCGTAGGCGTCTATCGTGATATTCATCTCGGTAGTGCAGAGAACAATGGGAGGGACAGACCCTCTGTGATTTTCTACGGACGTGCGGCCAACTGGATGAACAATTACCTGCTGATACAGCTGGACGATTTCAGCGTAGAGAAGCTGACAGACATCCAGACGCAGCTTCAGCGGTTCTTTCCAGGCAAAACAGTCTTGGTCGAGAGCGTGGAGAACCTCAAGAACATGCAGTATGTTGCGACCCGCAACTTCCGCAACGGCGTGATGACGGTTGGCATTGTGGTGCTTTTCATCGCGCTGATGGGACTCATCGGTTATGTCAGCGACGAGGTGAACCGTCGTCACAAGGAAATAGCCATCCGCAAGGTGAACGGTGCGTGTGTGGGCGACGTGATGCGTATTTTCCAGCTGAACATCCTTCGCACAGCCATTCCAGCCGTGCTGATTGGGGCTGTCGGTGCCTACTGGGTAGCCGCACAGTGGCTACAGCTCTATGACAACCGCATCGCGTTGACGGTGTGGCCGTTCCTCGTGACAATCGTCCTCGTGCTGCTCATCATCGTTACCGTTGTGGCAATCAACTGCTGGCGCGTGGCCAACAGCAACCCGGTGGAGTATCTGAAACAAGAGTAGCAAGGGAATATCCGATTGACCGGACTACAAACCATAAAACATATAAAAACCATAATATTTTAAGAATATGATCAAAGTAGAAAATTTAAGCAAATCGTTCCGTACGGAAGAAGTGGAGACCATTGCGCTCAACAATGTGTCGTTCCAAGTAGAAGACAAGGAGTTTGTTGCCATCATGGGGCCTTCGGGCTGCGGCAAGTCAACCCTGCTCAACATCCTCGGGCTGCTCGACAATCCCACGGGCGGCAAGTATTGGTTAGGCGACAAGGAAGTGTCGGCACTGAAGGAGAAGGATCGCACCGACGTGCGCAAGGGAGAGATAGGGTTCGTGTTCCAAAGCTTCAACCTCATTGACGAGCTCAACGTGGAAGAGAACATCGAACTGCCTCTGACCTACCTCGGCATGTCGAAGGCCGAGCGCAAGCAGAAAGTGAAGGACATCATGAAGCGCATGGGCATCAGTCATCGCGCCAAGCACTTCCCCCACCAGCTCTCGGGTGGTCAGCAGCAGCGTGTAGCCATCGCCAGAGCCGTGGTGTTTGGTCCGAAACTGATTCTCGCCGATGAGCCGACAGGTAATCTCGACTCGAAAAATGGTGCCGAGGTGATGGGCTTACTCACCGAACTCAACCGCGAGGGAACCACCATCGTCATGGTGACCCACAACGAGCATGATGCTTCCATCGCTCATCGCATCGTGCGACTGTTCGATGGACAGATTGTAGGTTGATTCAGGAGCAAAGCGTAAGCAAGCCAGGTGGCTCGGCAGGCTGCTTTGGCTGAACGTGCTTACGCTTTGCACCTATGGCTTTTTCGGCAAGTATCCATATCATCCGTGGTCAACGAATCCGTTGTTTTTGTCCTATCGTTTTACCAAAAAACGACCATTGAAAATCTTCAAAATAGAAAAAATCAATAGGCAAGCGGTAGACAAAAGTACGTCTATTTAATCAGAGTAAACGTCGTTTTTTGGTTAGAGCATTGACTTTACGCCCTTAGAACCATCCTTTTGAAGTGTTATTCACATGCTATTACAACCTAAAAGCATGCATATTCGATGCTAATCTCCATGCTTTTGCCGACAAAAAACGGCAAAAATAGGAATGAAAAGAGGATGCTTAGATGCAATATCTTCAATGCCAGTGAATTACAAGCGTCGCTCATTTTTGGCGTATTTGCGACCAATTGTATCGTTGGTGGGTTACACGCGAATTATGAGAGGCACTTTGTCAATAAAATTCA
The DNA here is from genome assembly GCA_900547085.1 of uncultured Prevotella sp. Taxonomy (GTDB): domain Bacteria; phylum Bacteroidota; class Bacteroidia; order Bacteroidales; family Bacteroidaceae; genus Prevotella. The sequence continues at coordinate 342 of URFI01000118.1, read as the reverse complement.
GCGTCAATCATCGTTGCAACCAATGTGTCCCCGATTTTATATACGCTGCTTGATGGGTGGTTTTCGTGGTAAATGGTTCATTCTTCAGTGACAGCACTGTGTAGTTTCGTGAGCCGAGTACGCAGGTAAATAGTTTCTTGCTGACTGCAACGATGTGCGATAATCCATTGATATGTAATTTGATATACATCAAGAAAAGGTGCGTTTTTAGGATAGAAAAGCCTTAGTTGCTTGCAACATAAGGAGATAACCCTTATCTTTGCATCGTGTTTTTCATGGTATTAGATTTAAGGTTAACAAAGATTGGACTACAGCGGTAGTCCTTTTTTTTTATTTTTCTCC
>URFI01000117.1 GCA_900547085.1 uncultured Prevotella sp. | reverse complement strand
ACCACACATTCCACATCGGGAGAATGGTATCTTAAGCTCTCCTTAACAGAAAAGTTACAACGCAAATATAAACATTTTAAAGATAAATCAACTACTTTTTGATAAAAAAAACGATAAACCAAAAGAAAAATAGCCAATTAGACGGTTGATTAGAATATATTTCTTATATTTGGAATCATTAATACCAATAACTTAAACACTAAATTGACTGATATGAACGACACGAACAAGAAAACAGAGCCTCTGGAACAAGAACAGTCAAACCAGGACTCATCATTCGACCGTAAACGTAGGATTATCGGTGCCATCTTCGGTCCGATATGCGCCATCCTCGTGTGGATTACCCCCATCTCTGGCCTCACACCCGAGGGCCACAAGCTATTGGCCATCATGACGCTGGTGGCACTATGGTGGATTACCGAGCCGGTACCCATCCCTGTGACTTCCCTCATAGGTCCCACCCTCTGCGTGGTGTTCGATGTGGTGAAGATGAAGGAGGCCTTTGCCGCCTTTGCCAACCCCATGATTTTCCTCTTCATGGGAGGCTTCATGATAGCCAAGGCCATGATGGTGAATGGTGTGGACAAGCGTATCGCCTATGGCATTATGTCGATGAAATGGGTGGGCGACAACCCGCGGCGCATCTTTCTGGCCATCGGACTGGCGTGCATGCTCTGCTCGGGTTGGATTAGCAACACGGCAACAGCCGCCATGATGTTCCCCATTGCGCTGGGACTGCTCGAGGCTATCCGCGAGATGATGGCCGCGCAAGGCAAGATTGTCAACCTCAGCTCGTACAAATATGCCACCGGGCTCATGCTCATGACGGCTTACGCCTGCTCCATCGGCGGCGTGCTCACGCCGATTGGAACGCCACCGAACATCATCATGCTGGGATTCCTCAACGAGATGTGCGACCTGCATGTATCGTTCTTCCAGTGGATGGTATGGGGATTCGTGGCCATGGTGGCTTATTTCGTGATTGCCTACGTCGTGCTTTCTCGCATGTTCCCAAGTGACGTGAAACACATCGCGGGCGCCACTGAGTTCATCAATAGCAAGGTAAATGCACTGGGAAAATGGACTCGTGCGCAGAAGAACACGATGATTGCCTTCGGCGTGGCCGTCATTCTCTGGATAACGCCAGGCGTGCTGAGTATCGTCCTCGGCACCCAGAGCGACGTGCTGAACAGATACAACAGGCTCTTCCCAGAGGCCATTGCGGCCATGGTGGGCGCACTGCTGCTGTTCTTCTTGCCCGTGGACTTGAAAAAGAACAAGATGACGCTCGACTGGAAAGATGCCGTAGCAGGCGTGGAATGGGGTACGTTGCTGCTCTTCGGTGGCGGACTGGCCATGGGAGGCATGATGTATTCCACCGGTCTGTCGAGCTGGATTGGCGACCAGATTATCGCCATGATGGGCGGTAAACCGTCTGAACTGCTGTTCGTGGCCGTATTCTGCGTGATGTCACTGCTGCTGTCAGAGCTGACCTCGCACACCGCTGCGACCAACATGATTGGTCCGCTTGCCATCGGAACAGCCCTCTCGGCAGGGTTCAGTCCAGTGCCGGTGGCAGTAGGCGTGGCCCTCTCTGCCTCGTTGGGCTTCATGCTCCCCGTCTCGACGCCACCCAACGCCATCGTTTATGCCAGCGGTTACGTCCCCATCACAAAGATGATTAAGTCGGGTGTGTACATCGACTTCATCGGCATCGCCATCGTCACCATCCCCGTTGCGCTGTACTTAGTGAGTATGGTTGTGGGATAAGTGGGCTACAGGCACCTAAAAAAAAAGACCGTATCCTGTCGTGTGACTGGGATACGGTCTTTTTTTTTACTTGTTTATCTTGCCATCGAGAGCCTATGTCATCAGGCTTCCATCAGGCATTCTCTCATGTCCTCACGCGATGGCGTCATTTCTTGATTGCCCACCACAGCGGAGTCATCATCACATTCTTGTCAGCCCCCATCAGTTTCAAGGCGTTCTGGAATTGTGCCTTGTCGGAATTTTCAAAAACAGATGGGTACCGCATGCGTTGTGTGTAGTGATACCATTTCTGTCCGTCCTTCCAGCTTTCCGGCGTGTACAGCCCGTCCATATCCGATCCTGTCAATGCTGTCTCGTTGGCCGGTATCTCAAAGAAAGGCAATCCCAGGCGCCGGTGGTCGTTCCAGCTTTCCACCACACCGTAAGGCGTGTTGGCAATATACTTTTGCGTGATGATCTTGGTCAGCCGGTCGTTCAGCTTATGGCCCTTGTAAAGAATCTTGCTTGCATCCGGATAGTGATAAGTCATCTTGCCGGGAGTCTCGGTGTATCCATCCACATAGTCGGCCTCAAAGTCGGCAGGCTCTGCAACATGGTCAAAGTTAACGGACGTGCCAACCCGGTTGTATTCCTCCGATGCCAAGTATCTTTCGGCGTATTTATCCAACCCAAAGTATGAGAAATTTGACTTCACGCCATTCTCATAAGCAGTCTTGGCATCTACTGGTGTGGCCCATCCGTACACTGCGCCCTCAGCCAAAAGGAAGTAAGTCTCCCATGGTGCCATCCAGATGCGCTTCTTGCTGTTGTCCCGGTACGCCTTGCTGAGCATTGGGGTGGTGTCCCATGCGTTGCCGAGCACCTGGTTGAGTGCGAACGTATTTGGACACCATGCACCTCGGGTGCCTGCCGGATAGCCATTCCAGGTAAAGGCTGCGTTGAGCTTCTTCAGCTCCTTTTTCGCATCAGCAGGGTCTATCAGGGCATGCTTAGCATGGTTCTCCACTCCTTGCTTGGCCTGGGCAGGGAAGTTTTTGGCCTTCGTGTCGTTTGTCAGGCACCATACGACCAAAGCGCGTGGGTCCAGATTCTCGGGGATGCCATCCATCCAGAGCTGCTTGGTGGGATTGTCAGTAGTTGCTGGATAGTGCTTGTCGTATTTCTGTCCAATATAGTTCATTGGTTTGGTGTGACTGGCAAGGTCGGGACGCTCGTCTGTCACCGGGATTCCTCCCAGTCCAGCCAGCAGGTTGCACATGGTAGACGAGATGCAGTGGTCACTCCATCCTCGGTTGTACACGCCCTCATAAGCAGACCAGCCGCCATTTTCCTGGAATGCGAACATGTCACCATTATCGGTCAGCAACGGGAGCTTGGCCGCTTCCTCAAACTGGGCTTTCGCCTTGGTGTTGTTCACCTCTGAAAGACGCAATGCGTAGCGTAGGCGAAGGCTGTTGGCCAGTTTCTGCCATTTCGCCGCGTCATATCCAAAGGCTGGATCTCCCTTGGCTTCGGCATCCGTGGGCTTCACGGTCAGGTCAAGGGCGCCACTGGCCTCTTTCAACTCCTTGAAGAAGAAATCGTACACCTCCTCTACGGTGTTGAACACGGGATCTACCCCCGTGAAGGCATTGATGGGGTAAGGCCCGAAGGAGTCAACAAAGTCGGCAATGAGCATCACACGCCATATACGCGCTATCTGCTTGATGTTGTTGTAGTATTGCTTCTCGCGCTCGCTGCCTTTCGCCCCATTGTCTGCCAGCTGGATGGCAGAAGAGGCATACTTCACCCAATTGGAGGTGTAGGTGTACAGGCGGTCGTTGTACTCGTCACTATAGCGGGCGGTGGCACCCATGGTGTTCTCGCCAACCACACGTGAGATCGAGGCCCAGTTGTAGACAAACACACGCTCAGCGATGTCTGGATCCATCTGCGCCTCATAGAACGACTTGTTTAACGGGTAGTCAGGATGAATGGCATCATCGCCCGCGGCTGAAGGATTGACGTTGATTTCCTCGAAATCTGAGCACGACCCCAAGAAGGAGATTGCCAGAACAGCCATTGACAGTAATTTATATGTTGTTTTCATATCGCTATTGTATTAAGATTAGAAGCCAAATGATACATTAAAGATGAACGACCGTGATGTAGGAGGAGCCGCATACTCAAAGCCTGTGGCATTGGTGTTGGTTGCGAAGATCGCCTCTGGGTCGAGTCCATGAAGATTGCTCTTCAACATCAGCACGTTGTTGCATGCCACACCCAGCTTGACTTGCTGGAACACAGAGTTTCTGGGCTTGAAGGCGTAAGACAGAGACAGGGTACGCAGACGGACGTTTGTTGCAGAGTAGAGGTTTGCCTCGCCAATACCCAAGTTGCCTGTCGAGCCGGTAAGGGCTGTCCAGTATTGCTGCTGTGTTATTTCCTTGGTGTTGGCAGTGTAGCCGCCCTTGCCGTCGGCCACCACTCCGTCAACGACCATCTTGTCACGCTTGCCGCCAGGAGCCGTCACCTCGGCCACGCCATTCCGCTGCAACATCATGTTGGAGCCAGAGAAGATATGCCCGCCAAAGCGACCGTCAATCATAAAGCTCAGGGAGAAGTTCTTATAGGTCAGCGTGTTGGTCCATCCCAACAGACAGTCGGCCTGCTGGTCACCAATCTTTGAAAGTTCGGAGTTGCCCTGTGGGATTCCATCAGAGTTCAACAACAATTTTCCGTAGTGCGGACTCTTCTCGTCTGTCACCCGCTTGAACGTTGTCCCCCATATCTCGCCGTAATTGCCACCTGCCTTGCCAATAATCTTGAGATTGTCGAATCCACCCAGGATGTATTCGTCAATTCCTTCTGTGAACTCGATGATCTCGTTCTTATTGTTGGAGAAGTTCAACTGTGAGTCCCACCTGAAGTCCTTTGTGAGCACAGGTGTGGCGTTCAACATAATCTCAAGACCCGAGTTCTGGATGTCACCAGCGTTGATTTTCTTGGAGCTGTGTCCAGAAAGACCATTGATGGGCAGGTTCAACAGCTGGCGGCGGGCATTTGACTTGTACCAAGCCACATCCAATCCCAATCTGTTATCCAGGAAGCGTATCTCAAGACCTGCCTCCCATGAGGAGATTAGCTCACTCCTCACGCTGCTGTCAAAGAGAGTCGAGCCGTCAGAGGCACTTATACCGTCTGTGAATGGCACGGTCCCTACTGAATATGTGTTGTACAACTGATACGGATCCAGGTCGTTACCCACCTGAGCGAATGACACGCGGGCCTTGGCATAGGTAAACCATTTTGGCAATGGGTTGTCCATCTTACTTAACATGTCACTGACAACCCACGATGCGCTAACCGACGGATAGAAGTAGGAACGGTTGTCCTTGCTCAGCGTCGATGACCAGTCATTGCGGAATGTGCCTTCCAGGAACGCCCACCCATCGTAATTGATGCTCAACGAGCCATAGAGGGAGTTGGTCTTGCGATGACTGAAGGTAGGATTAATCGAGCGGTTGGACTGGGAACTGTTGGTCAGCCAGAACAAATTGGGAACGATAAGCTCGCTCACCGAGTTTGACAATCCCGTACTCTTGCGCTCCATCAGGTTTCCACCCAAGGTCAATGCTCCACCGAACTTGCCCAGCACATTGTCTTTCTGCGCGGTGAGCAACAGACTGAAATTGTTCTCATAGAACTTTTGCTCACCAAACGAGTACCTGCCAGTGGCAGAGGAAGGACTGCCGGCATAAAGTTTGGTCTCGCTCTCGGTGAAATAGATGTCACTACCTGCCTTGGCTTCAGCGCTCAACCAGTCGGTGAACTGATACTTCAGTGAGAAGTTCAACAGGAAGCGGTTGCGCAAGTCCTCGTTGGTGTTAAAGTCCTTTGCCCAGTAAGGGTTCTGGCCACTGCCCTTCTCCCACCAATACATCGAGCCGTCAGCGGGGTTCACAGAGTTTTTGAACTGTGTGATGTCCAGCGAGATAGGCATGGTATACATGGTGTAGAAATAGTTGTTTGTGTTGGCACCTGAAATCGGTCTGTTCTTGGCATACGAGCGGATGTACTGTATCTTTGAGTCCAATGTCCACCGGTCATCCTTGCCGAAGCTCGTAAAGACACGCGACATCAAGTTCGTACGGTTGTAGTCAGCTCCTGGAATCTTGCTGCCATCGTCCATCCGGGTGCCAGACACATATACAGAAGTCTTGTTGAACTGCTGTGAGAATGCCACGCTCTCGGTGATGTTGACACCTGTATTGAAGAAGTTTTTGACATTATCATAATACCTCATCTGCTGTTCCTTGCCAGCCCAGTCGGTATAGGTCTGCCCGGTAATCTCAGGTCCCCAGTTGCTTCCTGCCTTCGCATTGAAAGTACCTTCCGACCCTTGGCCGAATGTCTTCTGGCGCTCGGGATTCATGAAAACGCTCTCTGCGGCGACAGAGGCCGACACCGTGATGCCCAAGCCATTCGACTTGCTTCCTTTCTTGGTCGTGATCAGGATGACGCCATTGCCGGCTCTGGAGCCATACAAGGCTGCTGCCGAGGCACCCTTCAACACAGAAAGTGAGGCTATATCCTCAGAGTTGATGTCGGCTAGACCGTTACCCATGTCGGTACCCGGATTCCAGAAGTCGTTGTTGCCGGTTCCGGTAAAGTTGTCCAAAGGAATACCGTCGACAACAATCAATGGCTGATTGGTGCCGGTCACCGAATTGCTGCCACGCAACTGAATCTTTGACGATCCTGCCGGGCCGTTGCTCGAACGGATAATCTGAAGGCCAGACACCTGTCCGGTTAGGGCATTGGCCAGGTTGTTCTCCCTGGCAGCCACCAACTGGTCGCCCTTAACTTCCTGAATGGCATATCCCAACGCTTTTTTCTCGCGCTTGATGCCCAATGCGGTTACTACTACCTCATCCAGGCTTTTGCTGTCCTCGGTCAGCACCACCTTGACACTGGCACCCGAGACAGTCACCTCCTGCGTCTGGTATCCTACATAAGAAATACGCAGTCTGTCACCTCTCGACGCTTGCAAAGAAAAGTTGCCATCGATGTCGGTTACCGTTCCTTGTGAAGCTCCCACGATGGAGACGGTAACGCCCACCAATGGCTCACCTGACGGATCCGTCACATGGCCTTTTACGGTAATTGCCTGTTGCTGCGCAGTAGTCAACTGACCAGCTGGCACAATCCCGCCATTTGATGCATGAACAGGGAAACATGCAAATAAACTCAAGGCTAATCCTAAGGCTTTCACACCAATAGAGGACACTCCACTCTCCCCGAGAGAGCATCCATTCAAACCTACCTTTAAATGCTTCATGTTAGTTTAAGATTAAAATTAATAAAAGATATGGTTACAAAATTCACTACAGCAGTGATATCTTTGGTAAAGATACGAAAAGAATGAAATTAACGTTGCTTATACCATGTTAAATATCATTAATCTACTGATTTTAGTCTGATATCATCGTCAGCAGGGTTGTTTGCTGGCTGAAATTGCACAGTAGCGCATTCACAAACGTTAAGAGGAAACTGAGCGGTTGCACCCGAGTGACAGCCGCGG
>URFI01000116.1 GCA_900547085.1 uncultured Prevotella sp. | reverse complement strand
CCGGATTGAGACAGGTAGACAGAGCGAGCGACTCACTGGGAATCCAATTCTTGCCCTTCTGCTGACCCAGGCAGATGCCGGCTGACAACACGCGCAGCTGGCTGGCAGCCTTTTCGTACAGGCCAGCCAGCGGTGGTCGCATGGCCAGCAGCTCGTCACCTTTATATATATAGCAGAAAGAATCGGGTTGCAGCAGCCATTCACGAACCATGTCGTTGTCCTTGCCGCCCCCGCTTTTCGCCTCTTTGCCCTTTGCCCCTCTCAAACTCGATTGATTTTTGAAAGACTTGTCCGGCTTTCTCTCCCCATCTTTGCGCAGCACCGCCATAAACAGGCCTTCGCCCATTTGCTTTCCCTGGGCGTTGTGATAACCGGGAATGAAGCGGTAAACGTGCAGTGGTTCAGCAAGATGCGGCGAACCGCCGAAGGGGCTGCTGCCCTGGGTTTCTAAATGCAATGGAGTTGGAGCGATAACCCAATGAGTTTCCGTGTCAATAGATAAGGTTTTAGCCCCCAATTCACTACATATCCAAGCCACGTTTTCCTCATTCTCTTTGGCGTTGAAAGTGCAGGTAGAATAAATCATCAGTCCGCCTGCCTCGAGGCATTCCCAGGCATCAGTCACGATGTCGCGTTGCAGGCGAGCGCAACTTTCAACATTTTGTTCGCTCCATTCGTCGATGGCGTTACTGTTTTTGCGAAACATGCCCTCGCCAGAGCATGGTGCGTCGCAAAGAATCACGTCAAACCGTAGCCCAGCCTTGCGGTAATCTGCCGGATAATTGTTGGTGACAATCACGTCCGGATGTCCCCATTTCTGCACGTTTTCCGCCAGCACCTGCGCACGGTTTCTCACCGGTTCGTTGCACATCAACATGCTTCCCTGGGGCAGTTCCGCACGAGCCAGCGTTGACTTTCCGCCCGGGGCGGCACACAGATCCAGCATCTTGACCGGTTCTCGAACATATTGTCTGAGCACGGCCGACAAGAACATCGACGACGGTTCCTGCACATAGTAGGCACCAGCGTGCAGCAGTGGGTCGAAGGTGAACGCTGGCCGACATGCCAAGCGATAGCCCTGGTCGCACCAAGGCACCCGAACATGGGGCACGGCAACCTGTGCCGATGGGCATTTCTGGCGGTTCAGTCGGATGCAAGCAGCGGGTTCGTCTTGCAAGGCTTGCACGAGGTCATCGTACAAGTGGTTGCCCATTAGGGTGCGGGTGTAGGTTTCAAACGCTTCGGGAAGATGCATTGGTTTGTGGGCGGTTCTATAAATTACCACCGTATAGTTTTATTTATGTTTGACGGTTTACGTTTTGTCATCTTGCGGTCTCTTTTTGGTTCAATTTGCTTGTTCGTTCAGTCGTATAGCTCGCTATACTCCTTCACTCACAAACAAATTGACCACAAAAATAGCCTCGCAATCTGTCAAAGCTAATTTATAGAACCGCCCTTACGTTGTTATCGTTCTTCTTTTAAATTCGCTGCACGCAATGGCCGTGGCGATGGCCACGTTGAGGCTCTCGGCCTTGTTGGGCAAGGTGGAGAAGTTGGGGATGAGCAGCGGATGGTTGACGCGTGCGCGCAAGTCTTTCGAGATGCCGTTGCCTTCGTTCCCCATGATGATGATGCCGGTCGCGGTGAGCGTCTGTTGATAGATGTCCTCACCATCGAGCAAAGTGCCATAGACAGGGGTTGACGGCGGCAGCGCATCCACAAATTCACAGAGATTCAGGTAGGTGACGTCGACGTGTGCGATGCTTCCCATGGTTGCCTGAACCACTTTCGGGTTGTACACATCTGCCGTGTCTTCGCTACAAATGACGTTCCTGATGCCAAACCAGTCGGCAATGCGGATGATGGTGCCAAGGTTGCCCGGGTCTTGAATGCCATCTAAGGCCAGCACCAGCTCATGAGTTGGGTCGATGTGAGCGGGCATGTGGCGTTGTTCGAATACGGCCAACACCTCTTGCGGGTGCTGCAATAAACTAATTTTTTGCAGCTCGTCGGACGATACCGCGATGATTTGCGGTAGTTTGTCACCCTGGTTGCCCTTCAAAATCTCGTCTTCGTGCCGTTCGAGCCATTGCTCTGTGGCCACGATGAGTTCGGGTTGGAATGCCGACAGCAGGTCGTGAACCACCTTAGGTCCCTCGGCAATGAACGTGCCATGAGCCAAACGTCCCTTCTTTGTTTGCAGCGCGTTGATGTATTTGAGTTTTGCTTTACTAATCATCCTCTTCGTTTTGATGTGCTTTGGAATGTTGAAGCCAAGCACAAAGATAGTAAATTCTTGATTCTTCAACCGCTTATTTAGCATCTTTTTCCTTACCTTTGCAATGATATACACAGAAGAGCCAGTTGCGTGAGCATTCAACAGCGTTCTGTGCCATTGTGGTTTTCATCATTAAACAGGTGCATTTTGAGGAAAGTAAAATTATCGATTTTTTTTCTGACGTTGCTGTTCCTGGTTGGTTGCTCATCGAGTAAATTCATCCCGGAGAACGAATATCTGTTGCAAGAGGTTGAAATCAAGTCAGATCAGAAAGGCTTCGATGCTGCCTCGTTGGAGCCTTATATCCGACAGAAAGCCAACTCTAAGTGGTTCTCTTTGTTCAACATTCCGTTAGGAACCTATTCTCTTTCGGGGCGAGATACCACGAAATGGGTGAATCGTACTTTGCGAAAGATTGGCGAAGAGCCCGTGCTGTTTGATACCGTGCAGGCCAACCAGTCGATGAACGACCTGAAGAAGGCTCTGCAAAACGCTGGATACATGCATGCGGACGTAGACTTGCAGACAAAAATAAAGGGTAAAAAGCTGAAAGCCATCTACACGCTTCATCCGGGAGAGCCATATCGTATCAACCATGTGAGATATGACATTGCGGACGAACGCATTAAACGAATACTGGCTTTGGACACGCCTCAGCATGCTATTCGCAGTCTTCAGAGCGGATCGCGCTTTACAGTGGAACGCCTGGACGAAGAGCGTAACCGAATAACCAAGCTGCTGTTGGACAGCGGTTTTTATAAATTTCACAAGGATTTTATCGTCTTTGAGGCCGACTCGGCACGCAACAACACCGACATCAACCTGGTGGTCAGACTGTTGAAATACCGAGCCAACAGTGACGCACCTGAGACCAATCATCCACGTTATTTCATTCGTGATGTGAAATTTTCTTCCAGTGAGGAGTCGGGAATCCATCTGCGTCCCAAAATACTTGAATACAATACGGCCATCAAGGCGGGAGAACCCTTCTCGGCCGCTCATCTGCAAACGACGTACAACAACTTTGCTCGGTTGCAAGCCGTGAGGTACACCAACATCAAGTTTAAGGAATTGCCCGACACCACGCTGTTGGATTGTGACATACAATTGAGCCACAACAAGCCTCACACGCTGTCTTTTCAGCCCGAAGGCACCAACACGGCCGGTGATCTGGGGGCAGCCGTGTCGCTGACATACGAGAACAGAAACCTTTTTCGTGGCAGTGAGGTGCTGCGGGTGCAGCTAAGAGGTGCCTTTGAGGCTATCACAGGCTTGGAAGGATATAACGACCAGGATTATCAGGAGTACAACGCTGAGGCCAAATTGCAATTTCCCCGCTTGCTGGCTCCTTTCCTATCAAGTGCGTTTCAGCGGCGTAGTACGGCATCGTCGGAGTTGTCTTTCAGTTACAACTTGCAGAATCGTCCGGAATTTCATCGACGGGTTTTGTCAGCAGCGTTTAGATATCGATGGAACGAACCGAAGCGATATTCGTCCTATCGCGTGGATTTGATTGACCTCAACTATGTCTATATGCCTTGGATCTCTGATACGTTCAAGCGCGATTACCTGGACGACGTCAGCAGTAGGAATGCTATCTTGCGATACAACTATGAGAATTTGCTGGTCATGAAGATGGGTTTCGGTTTGAGATTCAATAATGGTCAGCATGCCATGATCGCCAACATCGAGACGGCCGGCAACATTTTGAAGGGCTTTTCTAAAGTGCTTTCCTTCCGTAAAAATGCGCAAGGACAGTACACCTTATTTAATACGGCTTACGCACAGTATATCAAAGGCGACTTTGACTATACACGTTTGATTACTTTTGATACGCACAACTCGCTGGCGTTGCACATAGATTTGGGGCTTGCTTATCCGTATGGAAACTCGAAAATCTTGCCTTTTGAGAAGCGATACTTCTCGGGTGGAGCCAACTCGGTGAGGGGATGGAGCGTCAGAGAGTTGGGGCCGGGAAGCTTTCGCGGAACCGATGGGCGCATCGACTTCATCAACCAAACGGGCGACATGAAGCTGGATATGAACATAGAGTACCGCACCAAGTTGTTTTGGAAGTTCCATGGAGCGGCTTTCGTGGATGCCGGAAACATTTGGACGTTGCGACAATATGAGGAACAACCAGGCGGTCAGTTCAAGTTTCACGAGTTTTATAAGCAGATAGCCGTGGCCTACGGACTGGGATTGCGCCTGAACTTCGACTTTTTTATCCTGCGGTTTGACATGGGTATGAAGGCCATCAATCCTGCTTATGAAACACAGCAGGAGCATTTCGCCGTGCTTCACCCTGACTTTGGTCGCGACTTCACCTTCCATTTTGCGGTAGGTATGCCCTTCTAATTGCCATACCTTCCAAAAGAATGACGCATCAATCGGCCTTCCGTCTGTGCCAGTCAGTAGCGGTAATTATCCAAACAAGGCACGGAGGGCTTCCTCAACTTTGTGTACGGGGTGGAGGGCTATCTGGTATCGTTGTGGATTGATTCCCTGTAAATTGTATTTAGGGAGAATGAGATGCGTGAAGCCTAACTTCTCGGCTTCAGCGATACGCTGCTCTATTCTGCTGACGGGACGCACCTCTCCACTGAGGCCAACCTCACCAGCCATGCACCATCCGCTCTCGATGGGTGTGTCCACGTTGCTGGACAAGACCGCTGCAATGACGCTCAGGTCCATGGCCAAATCGGTGACGCGCAGTCCACCGGCAATGTTGAGGAACACGTCTTTCTGCATGAGTTTAAAGCCCACCCGCTTTTCCAACACGGCCAAAAGCATGTTCAACCTACGCTGGTCAAAGCCTGTGGCTGATCGTTGTGGCGTTCCGTAGGCAGCAGAAGAGACGAGAGCCTGCGTCTCCAATAGGAACGGACGAACGCCTTCGATGGCCGATGAGATGGCGATGCCGCTCAGTCCGTCGTGATCTTGCGTGAGCAACAGTTCGGATGGATTGCTCACTTGCCTAAGTCCGTCTTGCTGCATTTCATAGATTCCCAGTTCCGACGTGCTGCCGAAGCGGTTTTTGATGGCGCGCAAGATGCGGTATATATAATGTTGGTCGCCCTCAAACTGAATGACAGTGTCCACGATGTGCTCAAGAATTTTGGGGCCTGCCAATGTACCTTCTTTGTTGATGTGCCCGATTAAGATGACGGGAATGCCGCTGTTTTTGGCAAAATGAAGCAATAAAGCGGCGCATTCTCTCACCTGAGAGATGCTGCCTGGCGAGCTTTCCACATGCTCTGTTGCAATGGTTTGGATGGAGTCTATCACCACCAGCTCCGGCTTGACGGTCTTGATTTGCTCGAAAATCAGTTCCAGAGAGGTCTCACACAGGATGACCACATGGTCACTTTCGGCGTTAGACAGTCTTTCAGCACGCATCTTCAGTTGGTGTGCACTCTCCTCTCCGCTGACGTAGAGCACCCGCTTGTCTGTCATTTGGAGGATGGTTTGCAGCGTCAGCGTACTCTTTCCGATGCCCGGCTCGCCGCCCAAAAGGGTGATAGAGCCAGAAACGAGTCCGCCTCCCAGCACGCGGTTCAGCTCGTCATCGTGCATGTCAATGCGCGGTTCGTCAAGCGTTGAGATGTCTTTCAGGCGCAAAGGTTTGTTCTTTTCCGTGTTGCCTTTGAAGGCATTGACGACCGAACGGGCCGTGGATTGCGACGTATCAGAGCCGATGCGTATCTCCTTGAAGGTGTTCCATTGTCCGCAATTGGGGCATTTGCCCATCCATTTGGGCGAATCCTGACCGCAATTAGAACACACATAAGCTATCTTTTCTTTTGCCATGGTGGTGGAATTGTTCATAGACAAAAGTAATAATAATTTTCTGAGAATCAAAATTAATGTTTAATTTTGCAAGGTATGAAAAAGTTATTGCTTTTAGCCGTGCTGCTCATCTTGTTGGTTGCTTGCCAACAGTCCACAACAGAGCGCCAACAAGTGACGAAGGCTCAACGTGAAAAGTTGCGTCAGGAGAATGCCGAAGCACTGAAGATTGCCGTGCTACCAACGCTCGATTGCCTTCCGTTGTATGTGGCCCAAGAGCTACGACTGTTTGATACGCTGCATGTAGATGTCAGGCTTAAGCCCTTTACGGCGCAGATGGATGCCGACACAGCCATTGTCGGTGGCAGCGTAGAGGGCATCATATCCGACCTTGTGCGCATGGAACGGTTGAAACGAAAGGGGCTCAAACTGGATTATCTCAGTGCCACCAATCTGCAATGGCAGCTCATCAGCAACAAAACGGCGCGCTTGAAACAGCTCAATCAGTTGGGTGATAAGATGGTAGCCATGACCCGTTTTTCGGGCACCGACTACCTCACCGACGAGAGCCTCAAAGGGGTGAAGACAAAATCCAGGGTCTATAAGGTACAGATTAATGATGTGCATGTACGTTTGCACATGTTGCTCAACAACGAGATGGATGCCATGTGGCTGACTGAACCGCAGGCAACGACCGCGCGATTGTATCATCATCAGGTGATGACGGATAGCGAGAAGACAGGCACTCGATTGGGTGTGTTGGCCTTTCGCACCGACTCCATCAAGGGACAGCATCGCACCGCACAGCTCAAAGCGTTCGGCCGTGCGTACAACATGGCTGTAGATTCTATCAACAAGCATGGTGTTCAGCACTTTTCCTCATTGATTTGTTCGTATTGCAACACCGACCAAAGAACGGTGAACGCCTTGCCAAAACTGAAATTCAACCACCTTTCCAAGCCCGACCCCAAAGATATTGAAAAAGCTCAACGCTATGTAAAGTAGCCGTTGGACGTAGTTTATCATTAACATAGATTGTATTTTGGAATACTCAGATAGCGAATTACAGCAGATAAGGAATGTCATTACATCCGAACAGAACGTAGGCGAGGCCTTGAAAAGCCTTCGTACTTTTATCCACGAGTATGAACTTCACGCTTTTAACGCACGCATTAGTCGTATTGAAAGCGATTACGAACTCATGAAGTCTTACATGCGCAAGGGCCTCAATGACCCCCAGTTTGAGGAGGTTTACGACCGTTTGTTGAAAACACTGTATGTCTTGAACGCTGACGTG